>NZ_DF968313.1:0-17046 GCF_001270025.1 Streptomyces azureus
CGCGCAGGCCTCGCGCAGGACGGTCGCCTCGGCCTGGGAGAAGTGGCCGTCGGCACCGGCGATGACCATGCCGGTCTGGATCACGGCCCGGGCCTCGGTGGGCTTCTTGGCGGCCTTGGCGATCTCCTGCATCGCCTCGGCCTTGCCGTGCTGGAAGTTCATCGTCAGCTGGTCGACATGCTTGTTGAAACGCTGCCGCAGCTGCTCCGGCGGGAAGTTCTGGAGCACGTCGTTGCTGAGGATCATCGACTCGACCTGCTGCCGCTCGGCCGGATCGACCTGCCCGTCGGCCGCCGCGACCAGCGCGCACACCGCCATGCTCGCGTCCCGGTAGGCACCGCTCTTCAACTCGGTCTTCAGCGAGCCGAGCTGCGTCTTCAGCACCCCGATCAGCTGGGCCTTGCTGCCACCGCCGGACCTCGTCCCCCCGCTGTGCCCACCGCTGGCGCCACGCCCGCCCTGAGTCTGCTGGAGAGCCTTGGCCTGGTCCTTGAGCTTGTCCCAGACTGCCATTGAGTCACCTCGGTAATCGTCGGAAGTCATCTCGCGAACCCGCTCCCGCGCGCTCACTGGTCCAACGCCCGACCCCCGGGCAAAGGTTCCGCAAAACGCGCACCTGTCTCATCACCTGTTTCTCCGGCGGCCGAAACGGCGACTGCCCGCACCCGGTGAGCGGGTGCGGGCAGTCGTCGCGGTGACGTGGTGTCAGGCGCTGTGCCGCCGCGTCAGGTGTTGTCGCGCGAGCGGGGCTTCAGGCGCGGGGCGAGGCGGAACGCCGCGAAGCCCACCGTGGCCAGGCCCGCGGCCGCCGCGAGGAGGAGGCCGATGCCGCCGGCGCCGGTCGAGGCGAGGCTGCCGCTGTCGAGGTTCGACGACGTGCCGCCCGTGGTCGAGGAGCCGGTACCGCCGGTCGTGCCCGAGGTGCTCGTGCTGGGCGACGGGCTCGGGTCGGCCGAGGGGCTCGGGTCGGTCGTGGGGCTCGGGGACGCCGAGGGCCCCTCACCGGCGACGACCTCGACCGCGAACTGGGCCATGGCGTCGCCGACCGAAGCGGCGACCGTGTACGTGCCCGTGCCCTCACCGGCGGTCAGGGTCGGGGCCGTGGCCTTGCCCGAGTCGTCGGTCCTGACGCGGACGACCTGCTCGCCGTCCTCGAAGCGGGGGGCGTCGTCGCTGTCGTCCTCGACCCGGAACTCGACCTCCGTGCCGGCCGGTGCCGTGGCGCCCGACTCGACCACGCGGGCCTGGAGGGCCTCCTCGAAGTCCTCGCCCTGTTCGGCCCGCTGGTCGTCACCGCCCGCGACGGTCACGGTGTAGGACGACTTCCTCACCTGCACGGTGAAGACCGTCGAGGCGCCGCCGGCCTCGGCGCGGACCGTGAACTCGCCTTCCTTGTCGTTGCCCGCCTGGAGCGGCGCGGACCGGGCGCGGCCCCGGGCGTCGGTCGGCACGGCCAGCTTGGTGGTGTCGGCGCCGTCCTTGGTGAAGAAGAAGGCGCCGAGCTTGTCCGGGTCCTCGACCGTGAAGGTGACGGAGGCGTTCTCGACCGGGTTGCCGGCCTTGTCCCGGGCCACCACGGCCACCGGGTCCGCGCCGCCGCCCGGCGGGACGGTCTGGCCGGCTCCGGAGGCCTGGGCCAGCTCCGCGATCGCGGAGGTCTTCCACTGGAAGACGATCCGCCCGTGGCCGGAGCGGTCGGAGTTGACGCCGCCCTCGGCGATGCCGCCGCGCACCGGCTCGCCGGAGGCCTGCCAGAAGGGATCGGTCTTGGCCGGTGCCTGGACGCGGTCGCCCATGAGCAGCCGGGCGCCGGTCACCCTGTCCGGGTCGACGTAGCTGCTGCCGCCCGCGCCGCTGCCGGCCACGCCCCGGGCTTCGTCCGTGCCGCCGCCACCGCCGCCGCCCGCGTAGCCGGCGCCGCCGCCTCCGCCTTCGCCGCCCGAACCGGCGCCGCCCGCACCGCCCTTGCCGCCCGCGGACGCGTCGGCGCCGGAGGAGCCGTTGCCGCCGCCCGCGCCGCCGGTGGGACCGGCCGCGCCCTTGCCGCCGCGCTCCGGCTTGGTGCCGTCCTGGCCGCGCTCGCCGCCACCGGGGCCGCCCTGGCCGGACTCCGGGCTGCCGCCACCACCGCCGCCACCACCGGCGGCGATGAGCAGCGGCTTGCCGTCGCTGGTGCGGACGCCGCTGCTGTTGCCGCCGACGGCGGCGTGCTTGCCGCCGCCCGCGCCGCCGAGCGCGTCACCGAAGCGCTGGACGCCGACCGCGAGCGAAAGCCGCTCCCCGGGCGTCACGCGGAGCGTGCCCGCGGTGTAGCCGCCCGCGCCGCCGTTGGCGGAGGGGGTGCCTTCGCCGCCCTGGCCCCAGGCCCGCACGTCCAGCGCCGTGACGCCGGCCGGGACCTGGAACTCCTCGCGGGCGCCCGTCGGATCGAACAGCCGGCAGCCGGAGAAGCCCTCCGTCGGCGTGCAGGTCTTCCCGGCGAGGGCCGCGCTGCCGGCGGCCGTGGCGGCCGGTACGCCCGTCAGGGCGGTGCCGGCGGTCAACGCCACGAACGTCAGGGCGGCGGCGCCGCGCCGTAATCTGGCGCTGCGCCGCACGACGGAATCGTGATGCATCAAGGAAACTCCCCAACTTGTCACAAGCTCCCCCCCAGGGAGCCATGAGACGCTCGATCAGAATCGAACAAAACTAGTGAGACAGCTGACCAAACTTGAGGCCCTTGGTCAACTGAGAATGGTCGATTCCGGGCAACCGCTTGTTCAGCCCGCCACGGGCGTCCGGGCTCGCGAAACCGGCTCCGGGAGCGGACCCGGAGTCGGCCGGGCAGAGGGCGCGGACGACGTACCCGTAGAGGGCGTTGTCGATCGCGTGCGGCTGCGGGAAGCCGTTGTCGTCGACACTCTGGTACTTCATCAGGTTCTGCGCGAGTGCCACCTGGCGCTTGCCGTCCCGGCTGGACAGCGCGGTCGTGCCGGCGCCGAACACCGCGCCGTCGTGGCCCCAGAAGCGGCCGCAGCCGGGCAGTTCCAGCGAGTAGATGCCGAGGCCGTAGTCGAGGCCGCTCACCGGGACCGTGCGGGTCATCTCGTCCAGGGAGGCCTTGCCGATCAGCTTCCCGCCGAGCAGGGCGCGGTAGAAGCGGTTCAGGTCGTCGGTGGTGGAGACGACCGCGCCCGCCGTGTACGCCCAGGACATGTCGTAGACGCTGTAGTCGCGCGGCGGGTCGATCAGGCCGTAGAACGACTCGTACATCCGCGGGTGCGGGCCCTTGATGTACGGGGTGCGCGGGAAGGTCGTGTGGCGCAGCCCGGCCCGGTCGATGACGTTGCGGGTGATGTGCTTCTCGGCGTCCTGGCCGGTGACCTTCTCCAGGAGCAGCCCGGCGATGACGTAGTTGGTGTTGGAGTAGGAGCCGGGCAGCTCGCCCGGGCGTCCGGTGGCGGGCGCCGCGAGGCCCAGCCGGAGGAGTTCCCCGGGGCGGATGGAGCGGAAGCGCTCCTCGTCGAGGCTGGCGGTCGAGCCCTCGGCGAGGGAGGGGAAGGCACCCACGACGTAGTCGCCGATATGGCTGGTGTGGTTCAGGAGCATGCGGACGGTGATCTGCCGGCCGCGCTCCCCGGGTATGAGGTCGGGGAGGTAGTCGCCGATGGGTGCGTCGAGCCGGATGCGGCCGCGCTCCACCTGCTGGAGCAGGGCGACGGAGGTGAAGGTCTTGCTGATGCTGCCCACCCGGTGCCGCATGCCCGGGGTGACCGGGCGTCCGGTCTCCACGTCGGCGACCCCGGAGGCGCCGGTCCACCGCTCGCCGCCGTTTCTGACGGACGAGAAGACGCCGTACATGCCCGCCTCGTGGATGGCGTCCAGCGAGTCGCGCAGGGCGGTTCTGTCGAGCGACGTGCGGTCCGCGGGTTCCGCGTGCGGCGCGGCCGGGCCGGCATGAGCGGGTGCGGTCAGCACGACGGTGGTCGTCAGCAACGTGGTGCCCAGGACGGTGCCGAGAAGCCGGGCGATACGCAACGGCCTTCCCCTTCCTCGGTGTTCGAAAAGGTCGGGGTCATCCTCGTGGGAAGCGGATGCGCCTTACATCCACCCGTGGGATGATCGCCAATCGGCCGATCGATGGCAGAAATGACCACAACCGCCGTTGTCCTCAACCGAGTTCACGTGCCGGTCGGCCGTCAGTGCGTTCGTGTCGCACGAGGCGAGGAGCTGGGCCCCGACCAGCGCGGCCACGGCCAGGGCGGCGACCCGGGTGAGGTGCCTGTTCGCCTGGGCCCGCGGGCTCCAGCTTCCCGTGTCATGCCGCATGTCCGGTGTCTCCTTCGGTTCGTGAGGGTGCGCGCCCCGCGGCGGGTGCCAGCCGGTCGCGCCGGACCCACACGGCCAGCACCAGCGGATAGACGAGGTAGCCGAAGCGCGTGGCCGGCATCAGGCACATGGCCAGGGCCAGTCCGAGCGCCACGCGGTCGGCCGCGGCGACGACCGTGCGCGGTGGGCGGGCCAGGAGCCAGACCGCCATTCCGACGGCGGTCGCCGCCAGCGCCGCCACCGCGATGGCGCGGCCCCCGGGCACATGGGTGGCGAGCAGGTGACCGGGCAGCGGGCTGGTCGCCGGCGATCCGGCGCCGGCCGCGCCGAGCGGGAACAGCACCACGTGCTCGACGAACGCGTGCGGATCGACGAGGGCGAACGGCACGACGCCGGCCGCCGCCACCGCCAGGGCCGTCACCGCGGCGCGCACGGCGGCCCGGCGCCCAGCCGTCACCGCGAGCAGCACCAGCGTGACCGGCAGCAGCGGCCAGGCGGTCCACTTCAGCGCCGCCGCGGCCCCCATCGCCGCCCCCGCGCCCACGGCCCCGCCACGCCGCCCCGCCAGGGCCAGCCCCAGACACATCAGCCCGATCACCGGCAGATCGACCCCACCCACCGCCAACGCCAGGGCGACGGCCGGACAACCGGCCAGCAGCAGCGCGGGGTTGGCCGGGGCGGTCGGCCTCGTGCGGGCGACGGCAAGGGCCCCGCGGCTCCGATGTGCGGCCGGCAGCGATGGCTCGGCCAAGACCGCCGGGCCGCTACGGGCGACGGCGACGCCCCAGCCACCACGCCGGGCGGCCGACAGCAGCGCTGACTCCGCCAGCACCTCCCAGCCCCCGCGAGCGACAGCGACGCCCCCACGACCACGCCGGGCGGCCGACAGCAGCCCCGCCTTCGCCAAGCCCGCCGAGCCCCCGCGCACCCAGCCGCCCCCGGAACGGGCCGCCACTGCCAGCGCTCCCAGGAACACCGCCGCGAACCACAGCCGGGCGTCCGTGAGCGGGGTGTCGCCCAGCAGGGCGTGGGGGAGGCCGAGCAGGGCCATGCCCGGCAGGTAGGGGTTGAAGTCGTCCACGAGCGACGGATGCGGGGCGTAGGGGCTGCCGGTGGCGAGCAGCAGGTTGCCGGAGTGCTCGACGACGCCGACCTCCGGCTGGGCCGTGCCCAGCACCATCAGCACCGCCAGCGGCAGCAGCACCGAGCCCGCGACCGCCGCGAGCGCGCTCGCCCGGCCCCAGGCGTACGGACTGCGGCCTGCCAGAACGGCCGCCCCTGCATAGCCGACGGCCGCGCACACGCCCCACACCCGGTGGGCGGGCAGCGTCGTCACCGCGGCCAGCACGAGCGCGAACACCGCCGACCCGGCCCAGTAGAGGCCGTCCCAGCGCACTCCGCGCGGAGTCCGCCGCAGGTCGTCCCGCTGACGGAGCGCGCGCGGGGCGGGGACCGCCGGCGCGCTCGACGCGGACTGGAACTGAAGGGCCATGGCCGTACTCCTGTGACAGGGCGGAGGGACGGGTCCTCACCTCTGTCACGGGTTCGAGGACCGACCCTCAATCTCCTGCCGGGACCGGTCCCGCCACCTCGGCCGAACGGCCACCGTTCGCGACCGCGCGAGCCCATCCCTCGGCCGAACGGCGGACCCGGAGTTCGCCGTACGCCCCTCGTCACACCGCCCGCGCGTCCGCCGGGATCCGCAGGGCCTCCACCAGCTCCCGGTACAACGCGTCCGTGGCGAGCAGCTCCCCGTGGCTGCCCCGGGCGCGGACCCGCCCCGCCTCCATCACCACGATGGTGTCCGCGTCGATCACGGTGGACAGCCGGTGCGCGATCGTCACGACGGCCCCGGAAGCCGCGCGGGCGCGGACGCACTCCTGGACGGCGGCCTCGGTCAGCCCGTCGAGCTGGGCCGTCGCCTCGTCCAGGAGCAGCACGTCCGGGGTGCGCAACAGGGCCCGGGCCAGCGCGATGCGCTGCCGCTCTCCGCCCGAGACGGCCGTGCCGGACAGGGGCGTGTCGAGTCCCTCGTCCAGGGCGTCGACCTTCTCGGCCAGCCGCACCTCGCGCAGGACCCGGCGCAGTTCCGCGTCCGTCGCGTCGGGGCGGGCGAGCAGCAGGTTGTCGCGGATCGTCCCGGGCACGATCGGGGTGTCCTGTTCGACGTACGCCAGGCGCGACCGGATCTCGTCGTGCGTGAGGTCGCGGTACGGGCGGCCGTCCAGGAGCAGTTCACCGCCGGTCGGTTCCAGGAAACGCAGCACCAGGGAGAACAGGGTCGTCTTGCCCGCGCCCGAGGGGCCGACGATCGCGGTGTGCCCGCGCCGGGGGATCACCAGCCCGACGCCGCGCACCGCCGGTTCGGCGTCGGGGCCGTAGGCCGCGGTGACGTCCCTCAGTTCCAGCACGGGCATGTCCGGTAGGACGGCCTCCCTCACAGGGACGTCCCCCACGAACCGCTCCGCCTCCTCCGTCTGGAGATCGTCGGTCTCCCGGATCCGTTCCGCCGCGGCGATCCCCGACTGGAGCGCGGTGACGTTCTGGCTGAGCTCGCTGATCGGGTCCATCAGCCCGAACGAGTAGAGCAGGAACGCGATGAGGCTGGAGACCTCCAGCGCCCCCTCGGAGACCCGCCAGGCGCCCACGCCCAGGACCAGGATGATCGCGAGCTGGATGCCGGCCGCCGAGATCGTCCAGGCCAGGGCCTCGCGGCGGACCGCGCGGATGCCGTGCTCGGCGGAGGTGCGCGCGTCGGCGACGATGCGCTCGGCCGTGCGGTCCTCGGCCCGGCCGGCCTTCACCGTCCGGATCGCGCGCAGGGCGCCCTCCAGGTTGCCGCCGAGCCGCCCCAGGTGGTCCTGGGCGCGCTGCTGCGCGGTGGCGATCTGGGGCATCAGGACGGCGAACAGGACGCCGACCACCATCACGGCCGCCACGACCGTGCCCAGCAGCACCAGGTCGAGGACGGCCATGAGGACCAGCGTGCCGAGGAGCATGACCACGGCGTTGATCAGGCCGACCGGGGCACCGGTGGCGGCCTCGTGCAGCAGGACCGTGTCGGAGGTGACGCGGGTGACGAGTTCGCCGGGCGGGCGCCGGGTGACGGCGGGCACCGTCGCCCGCAGGAAACGCCGCACCATCGACTCGCGGGCCCGGAGCACCACGCGCTCCCCCAGCGCGCCGAGCAGCGTCCACTGCCAGTACATGACGGCGCTGCCCACCACCAGCAGCAACAGCAGGGCCGATATCGGCCCTCGCAGGGAGCCCGAGCCGTCGAGCGCGTCGAGCACCCCCTTCGTGACCATCGGCGTGGCCAGCCCCATCCCGGACCCCACGAGGGCGAGGACCAGCGCCAGGGCCAGGGCACGCTTGTGGGGGCGGGCGAACGACCAGAGGATCCGCAGCCGCGGAACGGACACCTTGCGAGACGTACCTTCCGGAACAGTCATGATGCCGAGTGGAGCACCGCTGTTCCATAACGGTCAACCCATTTTCATCATGGAAGGAGCGCTAGCGTATGCGCATGAGTGAGGACCGGACCACGGCGACGGAGAGCGGCACCCGCGCCCGCACTCGGCGCGCCATCGTCGACGCCGCCGTCGTTCTGCTGGCCGGTGACCCGACCGCGTCGCTCGGCGATGTCGCGGCGGCCGCGGGCGTGGGACGTACGACCGTCCACCGCTACTTCCCCGAGCGGTCCGATCTGCTGGCGGCCATCGGCACGGACGTCCTGGAGAAGGTCGCGGCGGCGACCGAGCGTGCCCGGCTCGACGACGGCCCGGCCGCCAAGGCCCTGGAGCGGCTCTGCCAGGAGTACTTCGAGCTCGGTGACGGCCTCACGCTGATGTTCGAGACACCGCAGCTGGCGAACTGGTCCGGCTGGGACGAGGAGACCGCCGCCGACCAGCACTTCCTGCGCACGGTCCGGCGCGGCCACGCCGAGGGCAGCATCGACCCCGAGCTGGACGAGGAGTGGGTCCGCAATCTGGTGTGGGCGCTGCTGTACTCGGCCTGGGAACACACTCGCACCGCCGGCGCCTCCAAGCACTCCGCCATGACCCTGTGCCTGCACACCCTGCGCAAGGCCATCGCGCCCTAGGCGATCAGGCCGCAGCGCCTTCTGCGGCGGTGAGTTCTTCGTCCTGTCCGACTCATTGACGCCGCCCGTCTCCCAGCCCTACGGTCTGGCCGAATTACCGAACTACGTTCGCAATTTCGAACACTCCGTACCCCGACGGAAGGCCGAGCCGCCATGACCACCCCCCGCAGAACCCCCGGCAGAACCCCCCGCAGACCCTCACGCCGCCAGGTCCTCGGCATGGCCGCGACCGTGCCGCTCGCTCTGACCGCCGATCTGGCCCTGGGCGCCGGTCCGGCCGGCGCGGCGACGGGGCCGGCGTTCGTGATGGCCTACTTCACCGAGTCCCCGAACGGGCTCGGCACCGACTACGGCCTGCACCTCGCCGTCAGCCTCGACGGCCTGGAGTGGACGCCGCTCAACCAGAACAAGCCGGTCGCCACCCCCACCCAGGGCGCCGGCGGCCTGCGCGACCCGTTCGTGCTGCGCAAGCAGGACGGCACGTTCGCCGTGCTCGCCACCGACCTGAAGGGCACCGACTGGAGCTACAACAGCCAGTACATCCATGTCTGGGACTCGGCCGACCTGCGCTCCCTCACCGGCTACCGCAGGCTCAAGCTGCACGGCATGACCACGCACAGCTGGGCCCCGGAGGCCTTCTGGGACGCCGCACGCGGCCAGTACGGGATCGTCTACTCGTCGGTGAACGCCAGCGGCCACAACGTGCTGATGGTCAACTACACGACCGACTTCCGCACGGTGTCCGCGCCGCAGGTCTTCTTCGACCCGGGCTACGACGTGATCGACGGCAGCTTCGCCCTCGGCGTCGGCGGCACGAACTACATGTACTTCAAGGACAGCTCGAAGCAGACCCTGGTCGGCGCCCGGTCCGCCACCCTCGCCCCGGGCAGCTGGCAGCGCTTCAGCACGCCGGTGGCCCACGGCGGCACCGAGGCACCGATCCTGGTCAAGTCGTCGTCGTCGAACACCTGGTACCTCTGGGGCGACACCTACACGCCCAACGGCGTCTTCTACGCCTGGCAGACCACCGACCTGGCCTCCGGCACCTGGACGCCGGTCGACCAGCGCCGCTACACCCAGCCGGTGAACTCCAAGCACGGCAGCATCGCGCCGCTCACGGGCACGCAGTACGACAACCTCCTCGCCCACTGGGGAGCCCCCGCCTGGAACCGGCTCAAGTCGTACAACCACCCGGACCGCTACGTCCGCCACGCCGATTTCGCCGGCCGGATCGACCCCTACCCCTTCGACCCGTACACCGACGCCCAGTGGAAGCTCGTCCCCGGCCTCGCCGACGCGTCCGGGGTGTCGTTCCAGTCGGTCAACTACCCGAACCGGTACCTGCGGCACTACAGCTACGCGCTGCGGCTGGACCCCAACGACGGCACGTCCGCGTTCGTCCAGGACGCCACGTTCCACAAGGTCCCCGGGCTCGCGGACTCCACCTGGACGTCGTTCCGCTCGCACAACCACCCGACGCGCTACATCCGCCACTCCGGCTACGCCCTGCGCGTCGACCCGGTCTCCACCGCCACGGACCGGGCGGACGCGACGTTCCGGATCGGCTACTGACCCGCCGCCGGGGCGGGAAGGCCGGGCCGGGCTCCCGAGCGGCACACGCGGGGACGCGACGGCCCGGCCCGGCCTTCCACTGCCCGCAATCTCCCACCCGGCGCCCCGCGCCGCCTCCCGGGGAGGCCCGAACGAGGACGGCCGGGGGAGCCTGCGATGATGCGGCCCATGTCGACCCTCGCCACCGTCGCGGTGCTGGCCCTCGCCGCCCTCCACGCCTACATCCTGGTGCTGGAGATGTTCCTGTGGACCACTCCGCGGGCCCGCGCCGCCTTCGGCACCAGCGCCGAGTTCGCGGCCGGGACGAAGGCCCTGGCCGCCAACCAGGGCCTCTACAACGGCTTCCTCGCCGCCGGCCTGCTCTGGGGCGCGGTGGCGTCCGACCCGGTGGGCTTCCAGGTCTCGGTGTTCTTCCTGGTGTGCGTCGCGGTCGCCGGGGTGTACGGGGCGGCCACCGCCAGCCGGAAGATCCTCTTCGTCCAGACCGTCCCGGCGCTGGTCGCCCTGGCGCTGGTGCTGCTCGCGCGCTAGGGCACGGCGTCATTCGCCCTCTGTGACGGCCCGCTCCATGAGGCCGACCGCCTCCGCCTCCGGCGTCGCGGGCGGCACCACCAGCAGGTCCCAGCGGCCCCGGCCGGGCGCGAGCAGGCAGACGGTGTCCGGGGTGGTCGGCGAGTCCCTGCGGCCCACGTGGACCTCCTGGCCGGCGACGTCCAGGTGCTCCGGGCAGTCGAGCCAGGTGTCCCCGTGGACCAGGACGCTGCTGATGCGGCCCCACGAGCGCGGCAGTACGGCCAGCAGCCCGGGCAGTTCGGCGGCCAGGTCGTAGGACCGGGGCCACCACGCCCCGTCGATACGGCGGGCGGTGCGGCCGAGGCGCGGCTGGACCGCGAGCCTCAACCGGACCTCGGAGGGTGCCGGGAAGGGCGGCGAGGGCGAGGATGCGGACGTCATCAGGACTCCTGCTGCGAACGGGGGAGCGTGGCCAGGAGACCGTCGGCCACCGGTTGCGGAATACCCCCGGTCCTTCCACCGTACGCCGCAGAGCGGCACGGGAGCCGGGGCCGCCCGCACCGCCCGGCGTCGCTCAGAGGCCGTAGCGGCTCTTCAGGTGGCGCCAGAAGTCACGCAGCATCCACTTGTCGAACTCGGTGATCTGCGTGGCGCTGCCCGCCTTCATCAGGAAGCAGCACTGGCCGGTCGGCGACCAGTCGTAGAAGTCGTCGAGGCCGAAGGTGTGGCCGACCTCGTGCAGGTAGATGTGGATGTTCTCCTGGTTCAGGGCGCCGGTGAAGTACTCCTGGCCCATGCGCTGGCCCCAGTCACCGCCCGCGCCGCCCCCGAAACCCTTGGTCAGCCACAGCGACTGGTCGTAGTGGCGGGCGGCGCCGCCCGGGCACTTCGAGTAGTTGCCGTCCTGGTGGAAGAAGCGGCCGCAGTCCGGGGCGCACTGCGGGGCGCCGCCGCTGTCGAGGACGCCGGTGTGGACGTCGACGGAGTTGTCGGTCCACTGGAGGGTGGAGCGGTTCTTCACCGCCCAGCCGACGATGTTGACGGGGACATCGGTGTACGGCCAGGCGTTGTGCCCCCTGCCGTTCTCCGTCATGGCCGCCATCCACTTGCCGAACTGCTTCTTCAGGGCGGCGTGGATCCGGTCGCGCAGGGCGGCGCTGACCGGGGCGTCGGACTCCCAGCGGACGCAGTAGTTGACGCTTCCACGGTTGGCCATGATCTGGTCCCAGCCGTAGTTGCGGAAGCCGTAGAGGTTGCCGTAGGTCGACTCGACGTGGTTCCACACCTCGTTCAGGGGCTGGACGAGGTGCGCGGGCGGATTCCACTCGTCGGCGGCCTGCGCCCTGCCGCTCGCCATGCCGGGGGTGGCGAACACCGCCGCCAGCACGGCGAGCACGGTGAGCAGCCGTGCGAGGTGTCTGCGCATGGTGATCTCCCTCGTGTGGGGGGGGACGGAGTATCACCGTCAGGTCGTCGCAGGCGCCGGGGAGGTTGCCCGCCCGCTATGGACATTGCGGGCGCTTTATCGCATTACGTCGGCGATAATCGGAGCATGAATACGGCAACGTATGAACTGCTGGCGGCGTCCTCAGATCACGCGGTCGCCGTGACCATCGCCTTCATCGGCGGGGCGGTCATCGCCCTCGCGCTGATCTGGGCCGTGCGGGTCGGGATGCGGGTCATGGACAAGGACACGCACCATCCCGCTCCCGAGGAGCAGCCGCACCTCCCGGACGGCGGGCCGGTCCGTGAGATGCGGGAGATGCGGGAGCCCGACGAGATGCCGGTCGTGGCGCGCGACGGCAGGCGGCTGCTGCCCCATGAGCTGCACCACGCGAGCACCAGGACGGGCAAGGACCAGAAGCCCCGCCGCTGGCTGCCCGGATCCAGCGGATCCTTCGGCGGTGGCGGCCTCGGACACACGTGAGGCCGTGACGCCGTGAGGCCGTAAGACCTCCGAAGGACCAGGGAGACGGCATGGCTGTTGCACGCCACCGGACGCGCTGGGCGACGGGCGGGGCGGCGCTGGCGCTGGCCCTGTCCGCCGTGCTCACCGGTTGCGGCGGCGACAGCCCCGCGGACGCCGCCCGCGAGGCGGAGTCCGCGGTCGGGTCGATCGCCTCGCAGGCCTCCGAGGCCGTGGAGTCGGCCACGGCGGAGGCCGGACGCCGGCTCGACGACATCCGGGGCGGCATCGACGTCAAGGGCGATGTGAAGGTCGGCGCGCCCACCGTCGGCTCCGACGACCGGGCCCGGGCCGAGGTCACCGTCGACAACACCGACGACTCGGCCAGGTCCTTCGCCGTCCAGGTCGACTTCACCGACGCCGAGGGGCGGCTGATCGACACGGTCATCGTCACGGTGGACCATGTGCAGGCCGGCGACTCCGCCACGGCCACCGCCCGCAGCACCCACGACCTGTCCGGCGAGGTCCGGGCCGAGGTCGCCCGGGCCGTGCGCTACTGACCGGCGCCGGCGTCCGCGACCGAGATGTCGATCTGCTCGCTCATGGCGCTCACCCCGTTCAGGTGGGCGACCGCCTGGAGACGGTTGACGCCCGCCGGGAGCGCCGGGCCCGGGGTGCAGGCCCAGGTGCCGTCGGGGGCGGCGGTGGTCGCACAGGCCTCCCGGTCGTCCTTGTCGCGGACGGTGATCCGGGCACCCGGGTGCGCCGTACCGGCGATCTGCGGCCGGGCGTCCAGCGGCACGCCGGACAGCGGGCGGGTCAGCGTCGGCCCGGCCAGGCCCACGGTCACGGCACACCGGCCGGCCGCCTGCCGTACGCCGTGCGGGTCGGTGATCCGCAGGACGCAGTCGCGCAGCCGCGTACCGGGCACGGCGTCAGCGGGGACCGCGAGCACGAAGGGGAACGTACGGCCCTGCCACGCCTGCCCGGCCGCGTCGCCGGTGACGGTGTACGTCCCGCTGCGGCCGTCGGCGGCGACCCGGCCGAGGTAGCCGGGTGCGTGGAGCGGCGTGGCCGTCACACGGGTGCCCCGGGGCGCCGTCAGCGTCAGCGTGGTGCCCGGCTCCGCCCCCTGGGAGCCCGCGACCTCGACGATGCCCTCCCGGCCGGGGGCGATGGTCGCGGCACCCCACAGCTCGCCGTCCCGGGCCGCCGCCGACGGGCCGGGCAGGGCGAGCACCCCCGCGATGACGGCCCCCGCCACGGCTGCTGTCTTCCTGGACCTGTTCATGGCGGGCGGGGCTCCCTGTGCGGACGTCGACGGCACTCTGCCAGCGATTCTCGTGGGGCGCTCCCACAGGTGGCGCCTGTTGCTGAGCCGTGCGGGTGGCGGACGCCGGGCGCCCGCACAGCGGTGGGACGCCCCGCGCGGCCGCCTGCCGGCGGAGGGCACGCGCCGGCCCGAGCGCCGTCCGGCTCCCCTGCCGGTGCCGGACGGCCATGCCCAGCCGCCTCCGCTCGCCCCGCCCGCGTGCGTCCCCGGCGGGGTGAGCCAAGGGCCCGGGCTAACGCCCGAGCCACACCGTGGTGTCCGGCCCGAGCCGGCCGTCTTCCAGTGGGGCGCTGCTCAGCAGCACCTCGCCGGCGGGCAGCGGGACCGCCGTGGCGGCCAGGTTCGTCACGCAGCGCCAGCCCTCGCAGCGGTCGAACTGGAGCACGCCGTCCGGGGCGTCCGCCGCCCAGCTCAGCTCCTCGCCGTCGAGCAGTTTGCGGCGCAGCCTGAGGGCCGTGCGGTACAGCTCCAGGGTCGAGCCCTCGACGCCGTCCTGCGCCTCGACGGCGTAGGCGGCGAAGCCGGGCGGCTGCGGCAGCCAGGCGCCGCCCGGCCCGAAGCCGTACGACGGTCCGGCCGTCGTCCACGGCAGCGGCACCCGGCAGCCGTCGCGACCCTTGCGGACGTGGCCCGTCTGCTCCCAGATCGGGTCCTGGAGCACCTCGGTGGGCAGGTCGGCGACCTCGGGCAGGCCGAGCTCCTCGCCCTGGTAGACGTACGCCGAGCCGGGCAGCGCCAGCATCAGCAGGGTGGCCGCCCTGGCCCGGCGCTGCCCGGCTTCCTCGTCGACCGCGGGGGCGTGACCGCCGGAGAGCAGCCAGGCGTTGAGGTCGGTGCCGGGCGGGAGCATCAGCCGGGAGGCGTGGCGGACGACGTCGTGGTTGGACAGCACCCAGGTGGCCGAGGCGCCCGCCGCCCGGGCGGCGGCGAGCGAGTCGGTGATGACCTGCCTCAGCTCGGCCGCGTCCCAACCGGCTTCCAGGTACTCGAAGTTGAAGGCCTGGCCGAGCTCGTCCGGGCGGGCGTAGAGCGCGCGCCGGGCCCCGGGCACCCATGCCTCGGCGACGGCCATCCGGGGCGGGCGGTAGGCGTCCAGGATCTTGCGCCAGTCGCGGTAGATCTCGTGCACGTCGTCGCGGTCGTAGAACGGGTGCGAGCCGGGCGGCATGCCGGTGAGTGCCTCCTCGCGGCTCAGCTCGGGGGCGCCGAGGTCGCGCAGCGGTTCGCTCAGGTCCTTGACGAGGGCGTGGGCGACATCGACCCGGAAGCCGTCGACCCCGCGGTCGGACCAGAAGCGCAGGGTGGTGCGGTAGTCGGCGCGGACCTCCTGGTTCTCCCAGTTGAGGTCGGGCTGTTCGGGGGCGAACAGGTGCAGGTACCACTGGCCGTCGGGCACCCGTTTCCACGCGCTGCCGCCGAAGACGGACTGCCAGTCGGTGGGCGGCAGTTCGCCGTGCTCGCCGCGGCCGTCGCGGAAGACGTACCGGTCGCGGGCCGCGGATCCGGGGCCGGAGCGCAGGGCCTCCTGGAACCAGACGTGCTGGTCCGAGGAGTGGTTGGGCACGATGTCGACGATGACCTTCAGGCCGAGCCGGTGGGCCTCGGCGGCCAGGGCGTCGAAGTCGTCGAGCGTGCCCAGGCGCGGGTCGACGTCCCTGGGGTCGGCGACGTCGTAGCCGCCGTCGGCGAGCTCGGACGGGTAGAAGGGGCTCAGCCACAGGGCGTCCACGCCCAGGGCGGCGAGGTGGGTGAGGCGGCGGGTGATGCCGCGCAGGTCGCCGAGGCCGTCGCCGTCGGCGTCGGCGAAGCTGCGGGGATAGATCTGGTAGACGACGGCCTGGCGCCACCAGTCGGGGTCCCGGGACGACAGGTCGAGGGTGGAGCGATCGGTCACGCGGTCTCCTTCGCAGGGCATACGGGCGACAGCATTGAATCTGTCCAGAATGCCGGAAAAAGGAACCATCGCGCTGATCGGAGTGATCCATTCCCGCTGTGATGAAAGTGTGATGACGGAGGAACTTCCTTTGTATACCCGCAGGTTGACAGCCTGCTGCGGCCCGGCCACGATGGGGGCGCACTGAGGCTCATGAGACCAATGAGCCCAGTGTTTCTCAGACCGCTCACCCCGGTGCGGCCCCCGCAGCCGCGCGCTGCGCGCTGCCCGCCTGCCGCCACCCGGGTTCCGGCACACGCCAAGAAACGGGATACCCCTATGTCCATAGCGAGACGTGTCACCGCGCGCCGCCTGCTGGGGACGGGCGCCGCGGCCCTCGCCCTGTGCGCCGCATCCGCCACCACCGCGTTCGCCACCGGTACGCCCGGCGGGGACGGCTGGTCGTCCGGCGGCACCTACAAGCCCGGGACCGGCGCGGGCACGGAGACCGGGACCGACCGCTGCCAGTTCTCGCTCGACGGCGCGAACTTCTACGACTCGGTGAAGGTCGACGACCAGAACCTGAAGCCGACCGAGGACGGCAAGGTCCACATCAAGGTCCGCACGGCCGGTGACGCGACGACCTGCACGGCCTCCCTGGCCTCCTACCTCGCGCACGGCGCGACCTTCGCGACCTCCGGCGAGCAGGTGTTCGTCGACTTCGACACGGTGACGGTCAAGCCGGGCGGCACCGACTCGCTCGACATCGCCATCCCGGACAAGGGCTGCTTCGGGCAGATCGACCTCTACCGGGGCGCGGTGAAGTTCGACGGCGACCTCGACGCGAAGGACGGCTTCGAGCACGGCGAGCTGCCCAAGGGCCCGGACCGTCCGGTCATCAAGGACAAGCTGATCGCGGCGTGGAACGGCGGCACGAAGGACTGCACGACGACGCCCCCGCCGGCGGAGCCTCCGGCGAGTTCGACGCCCCCGGCCACCCCCTCGGAGCCGGCCGAGCAGACCACACCACCGGCCACCCCGTCGGAGCCCGCCGAGCCCTCGACGCCCCCCGCCGCGGAAACGGACACCCCCACCCCGTCCGCGTCCGAGTCGACGACGCCCCCGGCCCCCAAGCCGAACGGCGGCGGTGGCGACCTCGCCGAAACGGGCGCCAACAGCAGCACGGGCCCGATCGCCATCGGCGCGGCCGCACTGCTCGCGGGCGGCGCGGCGATCGTCTTCACCACCCGCCGCCGAGCGGCGAAGCGCAACGCGTAGGCACCTGAACCAGCCCACGACGGGCCGCCGTTCCCGCTCAGCCGCGGCCCGTCGTGCCACGTAGCCGCTTGGCCGCGGGCAGTCGTGCCGCCGGGGCGATGGGGGTCCCCCTGCTCGAGCGAAGCCGAGAGCTTGGGGGAGGGTGGGCGCGGCGGCACCCC
>NZ_DF968314.1:0-147 GCF_001270025.1 Streptomyces azureus
CCGGTTGCGGGCGGCGGACCGCCTGGACTTCTCCCGCGTCACCGTCGATGCCTCCCATGTGCCGGCGAAGCGGGGGCGTCGTAGCAGCCCAAAAGTCGGTCCGAGTCCGGTTGACCGTGCGCGGCCGGGCTCGAAGCATCACGTGCT
>NZ_DF968315.1:0-28955 GCF_001270025.1 Streptomyces azureus
GCGCGAGCCAGTTGTTGAGCAGGTTCGCGGCCACCAGGACGGCGAGGACACAGAACATCCGCATGGTGTCTCCAGCATCCCGCTATCCGCTCCGTCAGCCCGAGTATCGCCCAGCGGGGGCTTCCGCCGCCGAGTCATCGTCCGCCGGCCCACGCCCGATCACCTGCGTGGCGGTCTCCCGCACCACTCGCCGCAGCCACTGGTGGGCGGGGTCACCGTCGACACGGGGATGCCATGCGATGCCGTAGGGGAAGGGCAGGAGTTCTTCCGGGGGTGCGGCGACGCGGTAGGCCGGGTCGTCGGCGTATGCGAGAACGGCGCGGCGCGGGAGGGTGGCGATGAGTTCAGTGCCCGGCACCGCGGTCACCGCCGCGGAGAAGTAGGGCACGCGCAGACCCACGGGACGGCGCAGTCCGTATTCGTCGAGTCGGCGCTCGACCATGGCCTGGCCCTCGGCGAAGAGCTTGACGACGACGTGCGGGTAGGCGATGAAGTCGTCCATGGTCAACGGGTCCCCGGCCACGGGATGGTCGCGGGACATCAGGCACGCGAATTCCTCTTCGAACAACGTCTCCCAGCGCAGCGCACGCGGTGCCACGACACCGGAGAAGACCAGGTCCGCGCGGCCCTGCTCCACATCGGCGAAGGAGTGGTCGCTCACCGGTGCGACAGTCAGCGACATACCCGGAGCCTCGCGGAAGAAGCGCGGGAAGAGGGCCGGACCGAACAGCGAGGTGGCGAAGTCGGTGCAGTGAACGCGGAAGTGGCGGTTCGCCGTCGAGGGGTCGAAGGCATCCCCGCGCAGCAGCGCTTCCAGGCGGGGAAGGAGTTCGGCGAGCTCCGACTGGATCTGCAATCCACGGGGGGTCGGTTCGTACCCGCCCCGCGTGCGCACCATGAGTTCGTCGCCGAACGTCTCCCTGAGCCGAAGCAGGACGCGACTCATCGCCGACTGACTCAGGTGGAAACGATCGGCGGCCCGCGTGACGTGCCTCTCCTCGAGCAGCACCGCGAGCGCTTGGAGGAGATTCAAATCCGCGTTCCGCAAGTGCGACATGGCACAGAGCGTATGACGCCTCCATGCAGGCTACGCATAAAGAGCCCTGCTTTCGGACCTCATCATGCGTTCAACACATCGCGAGTATGCACTCTTTGCGTTGGACGACTGCCTTCCCACCGCGTCAGGCTCGCTTCCAACTCGCCCACTCCGGGTACACAAGGAGTAACTCATCCATGTCCCAACACAGCAGGCGCAGCGTACTGAAATCCGGGGGCGTCGCGGCGGCCGCGGTCATGGCTCCCCTCCCAGGGGCCGACCCGGCCACGGCGCAGCCCGCGGTCGCACCAGCGGAACAGCCCCGAACGGCCGGCAACCTCAAGCTGGACATCAACGGCGCCCAGCACCGGCTCCCGGCAGTCGAGGCCCGCGTCACCCTGCTCGACGCGCTGCGTGAGCACGCCGGCCTCACCGGCACCAAGAAGGGCTGCGACCGGGGGGAGTGCGGGGCCTGCACGGTGCTCGTCGACGGTCGGCGCGTCAAGTCGTGCCTGACACTGGCCATGATGGAGGAAGGCCGCTCCATCACCACCATCGAAGGACTTGCCCAGGGGGCGCAACTGCACCCGGTGCAGGAGGCGTTCGTCCGCCGGGACGCCTTCCAGTGCGGCATCTGCACACCCGGACAGATCATGTCCGCGGTGGCGTGCATCGAGGAAGGCCACGCCGACTCCGAGGAGGAGATCCGGGAGTGGATGAGCGGCAACCTGTGCCGGTGCAGCTGTTACCCGAACATCGTCGACGCCGTGGCCGACGCGGCGAAGGCGGTGCGGCGATGAGGGACTTCGCCTACGCGCGCGCGGACCGGGCCGCCGAGGCCGTACGGCTCGTCGCCCGCAGCGCCGATGCCACGTTCGTCGCCGGCGGCACGGACCTGCTGAACCTGATGAAGGACGGCGCCGAGGACCACGACCTGGTGGTCGACATCAACCGCCTGCCGCTCCACGGCATCGAGGAGTCAAGGGGCAGATTGCGCATCGGCGCATTGGCCAGAATGGCGGACGTGGCCTTGCACCCGGTGGTCCGCAAGCGACTGCCCGTGCTGTCCCAGGCGCTGCTCGCCGGAGCCTCCCCGCAGGTCCGCAACAGGGCCTCGATCGGCGGCAACCTGCTCCAGCGCACCCGCTGCTGGTACTTCCGCGGGCAGGGCTTCGCCTGCAACAAGCGCGAGCCGGGGTCCGGCTGTGCCGCGCTGGAGGGCCGCAACCGTTGGCACGCGATCCTCGGCGGCAGCGACCACTGCATCGCCGTTCACCCTTCCGATCTCGCGGTCGCCCTGCGTGTCCTGGACGCCACGATTCACACGCTCGGCCCGGACGGCGCGCGGACCATCGCCATGGCCGACTTCCACCGGGCGCCCGAGGACACTCCGCACATCGAGAACACCCTGCGGCACGGTGAGCTGATCACCGCGGTCGAGGTGCCGTTGCCGGCCCCGGGAAGCCGCCAGCGCTACCTGAAGGTGCGCGACCGGGCCGGCTTCGAGTTCGCGGTCGTGTCCGTCGCCGCCGTGCTGCGGATGAACGGCCGAACCGTCGAGGAGGCCCGCCTCGCCTTCGGCGGTGTCGCCACCCGCCCCTGGCGCTCCGCCGAGGCCGAAGCCGCCCTGCGCGGCCGGGCGCTGACCGAGCAGAGCATCGCGGCGGCCGGACGCGTGCTCGTCCGGGGCGCCCGGCCGCGAGAGGACAACGCGTTCAAGGTCGAGCTGGTGCAGCGCGCGCTCCAGGACGTGCTCGGCCGTTACACCGGAGGTTCCCGATGAGCACCGACGTCGTCGGCCGCCCGCTGTCCCGTGTCGAGTCCCGGCTCAAGGTGACAGGCGCAGCCGAGTACACCGCTGATGTGAAGCTGCCCCGTCTGGCCCACGCGTTCATGGCGATGAGCACCGTCGCCCGCGGCCGGATCACCCGGATCGACACCCGGGCCGCCGAAGCGGTGCGCGGCGTGATCGCCGTCTACACCCACGAGACGATGCCGCGTCTGACGCAGCCCACCTACCGTACGTTCTTCAAGTCGTTCATTCCCGTCCAGACTCCGGAGATCCACCACGCGGGCCAGCCCATCGCCTTCGTGGTCGCGCAGACCCTGGAACAGGCACAGCGGGCGGCGGAACTGATCGAGGCCGACTACGAGGAATCGGGCGCACCCCAGGGCGAGTTGGCCCAGGGCGAGGTGTTCCTGCCGCCTGTCGGGCCGGACGGCCCCAACACCTTCCGGCGCGGCGACGCGGCGGCCGGCATGGCCCAGGCGGACGTCCGGGTCAAGGCCGAGTACACGATCCCCATGCACCACCACAACCCGATCGAGCCCCATGCCACCACGGCCGCATGGGAGGGGCCGAAGGTGACGGTGTACGAGACCACACAGGGAGTGGACGGCACCCGGCAGGTCGTCAGCCAGGCCCTGGAGGTCCCGCTCGCCGACGTCCGGGTCATCTCCCGTTACCTCGGCGGCGGCTTCGGCACCAAGGGCCCCGTCTGGCCGCACACCGTACTGACCTGCGCCGCCGCCCGTGCGCTCGGCCGCCCGGTCAAGCTCGTCCTGTCCCGCGCGCAGATGTTCACCTCCAACGGCCACCGCGCCCAGACCCACCAGACGATCGAGCTCGGCGCCCGCAACGACGGCCGTGTCACCGCGCTGAACCACGTCATCACCCAGCAGATCACCCGCAACGACATCGCACTGTTCAACAGCAGCGAACCGATCCGCATGCTGTACGACATCCCCAACCTGTCCAACGAGCAGCGCGCCGTACGCCTGGATCTGCCTACCCAGAGCTTCATGCGCTCTCCGGAAGCGTGCACCAGCCACGCCCAGGAGGCGGCCCTCGACGAACTCGCCTACGCCCTGGGCATGGACCCGGTCGAACTGCGCAAGCGCAACTGGAGCGCGCGGAACATGGAGAACGGCCAGGAGTGGGGCAGCAATCACCTCCGTGAGTGCTACGACCGCGCGGCGACGATGTTCGGCTGGTCCCGGCGCGAGGCGCGACCCCGCTCGATGCGCGACGGCGCCGAACTCGTCGGCTGGGGCATGGCCACCTCCGCGCACACCGCCGGCGGCAGGCCCGGTGCGGGTGCCCGGATGACTCTCGGCACCGACGGCAAGGTACTCATCCAGGTCGCCACTCAGGACAACGGCACAGGCACGTACACGATCATGACGCAGATCGCCGGCGAAGTGCTCGGCGTGCCGGTCTCCGACGTGACCTTCGAACTCGGCGACAGCGCCTTCCCCTTCAGCTTCGCCTCCGGCGCCTCCACCACCGCACCCGGCGTCGGCAGCGCTGTCAACCGGGTGTGCACCGCCGCCCGCAAGGCCGTCATCGACATGGCCGTGACCCAGCCCGGCTCCCCGCTGCGCGGCGTCCCCGCCGGGCGCGTGGACACCGCCGACGGCCATCTCTTCGACACCGCCGACCCCCGCGTCCGGGTGAGTCATCGCTCGGTGGTCGGGCACGGCGGCAAGCCCCTGACCTTCCAGGTCGAACCCGTCAACACCCCACTCGGCTACTCGACCGGCGCCGTCTTCGCCGAAGTCCGCGTCGACCCGCTGCTCGGCCGGGTCCGGGTGACCCGCGTGGCCGGCTGCTACGACCCGGGCACCGTCCTCAACCGCAAGACCGCTCGCAGTCAGGTCCTCGGCGGTGTGATCTGGGGCATCGGTTTCACGCTCTTCGAGCACACCCTCGTCGATCCCGCGACGGCGAGGATCGTCAACCCGAACCTCTCCGGCTACCTGATGCCGGTCAACGCCGACATCCCCGACATCCAGGTGCAGTTCATCGACGAACCCGACCCGGCCAGCGACGCCCTGGGCGCCCGCGGCTTCGGCGAGACCCCCATGACCGGGGTCACCGCCGCCATCGCCAACGCCGTCTTCCACGCCACCGGCAAGCGTGTGCGCGACCTGCCCCTCACCCAGGACAAGCTGCTGTGACCGGCCACGACGACGTCTGGGACGCACTGTACGAGGCATGGTCGTCCGGCGAGCGCTCCGGTCTGGCGACGGTGGTGCGCACCTTCGGCTCCGCTCCGCGCCCGGCAGGGTCAGCCATGGCCCTCACCCCCCAGGGGCGCGTCGTGGGCTCCGTGTCCGGCGGCTGCGTCGAGAGCGACGTCCTCGAACGGACCCGTGAAGCCATTTTGAACGGAACCCCCCAGCAGGCGTCCTACGGAATCAGCGATGACGACGCTTTCGCCGTCGGCCTCACCTGCGGCGGCACTCTGGAGATCTTCGTCGAGCCCGTCGACCTCCGCACCTTCCCCGAGCTGGCCAAGGTGATGGTATCCGTGCGGGCCGGCACCCCCATAGCCGTCGCCACCGTGCTCGACCATCCGCGTCCGGAGGCCGTCGGCACACATGTGGCCCTGCGCGCCCACGACCACCACGGCAGCCTGCGCCCGCCGCACACCCCACCGGACCTGATGGACGACGCACGGGCACTGCTGCGCAACGGTGACAACGCGCTGTTGAGCTACGACACCGAGGGCATCCGCATCTTCGTACGCTCGCTGACGCCGCCCCCGCGGATGCTGCTGTTCGGCGCCGGAGTCTTCGCCACAGCCCTCACCTCGATCGGACGGACGCTGGGCTACCAGGTCACCGTGTGCGATGCCCGCCAGGTGTTCACCACAGCCGATCGCTTCCCGGACGCCGACGAAGTCGTGGTGGCCCGGCCCGACGAGTATCTGGCCGAAGAGGCGGCGGCCGGGAGGGTGGACGCGCGGTCGGTGATCGTGTCCTTCAGCCATGACCCGAAGTTCGACATCCCGCTGCTGGAGACCGCACTGGGACTGGATGTCGAGTATGTGGGCGCGCTGGGTTCGCGTCGCACTCATCAACGCCGCACCGCGGCCCTGCGCGAGGCCGGCGTCACCTCGCCCGCTCTGGCGCGGCTGTCCTCCCCGGTAGGGCTCGACCTCGGCGGGCGTTCCGCCGCGGAGACCGCCGTATCCATCGCTGCCGAGATCATCGCCACCCGGCACGGCGGCCGCGGAGTGCGCCTGTCCGACCGCGGCGGCCCGGTCCACGCCGTGCGGGCAGCCGGGTGATCGGCGGTCCGGACGCACATCGCCGTCGGTTTTGGGTTCTGTGTGTGTGGAATATCGCGAGGAGGCGATGAGCGCCGCGTCGGTTCCGCGGAGGGGGCCCGTGACCAGGAGGGTCCGGCGCCTACCTGGGCGCCCATTGTGCTTGGTCAGAGGGGGCAGCGTCGGTCTGCCTCGCACAGGACCGTCGACGTAAAGGAACACCGAGGTCAGGTATGCAGTTCACGACTCGCCCCACCCTGAGGGGCACCTTCGGCATGGTGTCCTCCACCCACTGGCTCGCCTCGCAGTCGGCGATGGCCGTCCTGGAGGACGGCGGCAACGCCTACGACGCGGCCGTGGCGGGCGCGTTCGTGCTGCATGTCGTCGAGCCGCACCTCAACGGCCCGGCCGGCGAGGTGCCGATCCTGCTCGCCCCGGGCGGCGGCGAGGTACGGGTGCTGTGCGGGCAGGGCGTCGCACCGGCCGGGGCGACTGTCGCCCACTACCGGGGCCTCGGCCTCGACCTCGTCCCCGGCACCGGGCCGCTCGCCGCCGCCGTGCCGGGTGCGTTCGACGCCTGGATGGTGCTGCTGCGCGACCACGGCACCAAGTCCCTCGCCGACGTCCTGAAGTACGCCGTCGGGTACGCCGAGCACGGGCACGCGCCCGTGGAACGCGTCGGTGAGACAGTCGAGACCGTGCGCGAGCTGTTCGAGACGGAATGGACCTCGTCGGCGGAGGCCTACCTGCCCGGCGGGAAGGCCCCGCGCCCCGGCGAACTGCTGCGCAACCCCGCGCTCGCCGCCACCTGGAAGCGCCTGCTCGCCGAGACCGCCGGAGCGGGGGGCCGGGAGGCGCGGATCGAGGCCGCGCGGGAGGTGTGGCGCTCCGGCTTCATAGCCGAGGCCCTGGTACGGCAGGCCGGGCAGCCCACCATGGACACCAGCGGCGAACGCCATACCGGCACCCTCACGGCCGCCGACCTCGCCGCATGGTCCGCCACCTACGAGACACCGGTGTCGTACGACTGGAACGGCTGGACCGTGTGCAAGCCGGGCCCCTGGAGCCAGGGCCCGGTCCTCCTCCAGCAGCTCGCCCTCCTCCCGCCCGAGCTGCCCCGGTACGGCTCGGCCGACTACGTCCACCTGCTGGTCGAGGGCTGCAAACTCGCCATGGCCGACCGGGAGGCCTGGTACGGGGACGCCGCCGACGTGCCGCTCGACGACTTGCTGTCCGACGGGTACAACACGGCCCGCCGCGCCCTCGTCGGTGAGAAGGCGAGCCACGACCTGCGGCCCGGCAGCCCCGGCGGACGCACCCCGCGACTGTGCGCGCACGCGCGCGTGGCGGCCGCCGCCCAGGAGGGCTTCGACGCCCTGGGCGTCGGTGAGCCGACGGTCGCCAAGAGCCCCACGTCCCCCGTGCCGGGCGAACCGGAGGTCACCGCCGACGGGACCACCCGCGGCGACACCTGCCACCTCGACGTCGTCGACCGCTGGGGCAACATGATCTCGGCCACCCCCAGCGGCGGCTGGCTCCAGTCCAACCCCGTCGTGCCCGAACTCGGCTTCCCGCTCGGCACCCGGCTCCAGATGGCCTGGCTGGAAGAGGGCCTGCCGAACTCCCTCACCCCGGGACGCCGCCCCCGCACCACCCTCACGCCCTCGATCGCCCTGCGCGAGGGCGTGCCCGTCATGGCGTTCGGCACACCGGGCGGGGACCAGCAGGATCAGTGGCAGCTGCATTTCCTCCTGGCGGTCGCGCTGCGCGCGCAGGTGCGCGGCGGCCTGGACCTCCAGGGCGCGATCGACGCCCCGAACTGGCACAACGACAGCTTCCCCGGCTCCTTCTACCCGCGCGGCATGCGCCCGGGGAGCGTCACCGTGGAGTCCCGCACGGACCCGGCCGTCGTCGAGGAGCTGCGGCGGCGCGGCCACGAGGTGACCGTCGGCGGCCCCTGGTCGGAAGGCCGGCTGTGCGCGGTCGCGCGGGACCCGGAGACGGGCGTCCTTTCGGCGGCGGCGAACCCGCGCGGCATGCAGGGCTACGCGGTCGGGCGGTGATCCCGCCGCGTGCCCCTGGCTGTGGATCCCGTACGGACACGTCGCTGTTCATCGTGATGCCACCCGGAGTGCACCCGGCGGGTGGGGATTGTCAGTGCCGCGTGTTGTGATGGAGGGGTGATCGACAGCACCGAAACCATCGAAGAGTTTCTCGCACAGCACGCCTCCGACGTCGAGGAGGAGATTCGCAGGGCGGCCGCCGCCGAGATCATGCCGCGCTGGCGCCGGCTCGCCGCACACGAGGTCGACCAGAAGGCCGGCCCGCACGACCTGGTCACCGACGCCGACCGCAAGGCCGAGCTGTACCTGACCGAGGCACTGGTCGCCCTGCTGCCCGGCTCGGTCGTGGTCGGCGAGGAGGCGGTCCACGCGAACCCGGCGTCCTACGAGGCGCTGCGCGGCGAGGCCCCGGTCTGGATCGTCGACCCGGTCGACGGGACACGGCAGTTCGTGCACGGCGAGCCGGGCTTCTGCACCCTGGTCGCCCTGGCTCACGGCGGCACCCTGCTCGCCTCCTGGACCTACGCCGCCGCCAGTGACCGGCTCGCCACCGCCCAGCGGGGCAAGGGCGCCTACCTCGACGGACAGCGGCTGTTCGCCGGTGTGCCCGAGCCCGGCCGGGACCTCCGCGTGGCCACCTCCCACCCGGACTACACGACGGACGAGCAGAAGCACGCCCTGCTCGGCCTGCGCACCGACGGTGTGGCACCGCGCTCGTGCGGCTCGGCCGGACTGGAGTACCTCGCCATCGCACAGGGGGAGTCCGACGCCACTGCCTTCTCGTGGGAAGCCGCATGGGATCACGCGGCAGGTCTGCTCCTGGTCGAGGAGGCGGGCGGCGCCCACCTGACCCTCGCGGGCGAGCCCTTCCGCATCACGGGCGGCAACGCCCTGCCCTTCACCGCGGCCCGCGACGCGGCCACCGCCCGCCGGGTGGTGGCACTGCTGGCGGGCGGAGCCTGACCGTCACGGACCGTGCACGTCCTGTCGCCCAGGTGGCACTCCGGCCGTCCTTCCCGCGCGAAACCACCCGCGGCCGGTGACTGTCAGTCCCCGGGCCTATCCTGATCCTCAGTGGCCGTCGGCTGACGAAGGGGTCCGAAGGTGCCGTCGATGCTCGATGCCGTCGTAGTGGGTGCGGGGCCGAACGGACTGACCGCGGCCGTGGAGCTGGCCCGCCGCGGCTTCTCCGTCGCCGTTTTCGAGGCCCAGGGCACGGTGGGCGGCGGCGCCCGCACCGAGGAGCTCACCCTGCCGGGCTTCCGGCACGACCCGTGCTCCGCGGCGCACCCGCTCGCCATCAACTCACCCGCGTTCCGCGCCCTGCCGCTCCAGCGCTACGGCCTGGAATGGCTGCACGCCGAGCTCCCCATGGCGCACCCCTTCCCGGACGGCTCGGCGGCCGTACTGGCCCGGTCGGTGGGCGAGACGGCCGCCTCCTTCGGGCCGCGCGACGCCGGGGCGTACCGCAGGCTCATCGAGCCCTTCCTGCCCAGGTGGGACGCGTTGGTCCGCGACTTCATGTCCCTGCCGCTCACCGCGCTGCCCCGCGACCCGGTCACCCTCGCCCGTTTCGGCCTGGTCGGTCTGCCCCCGTCGACCCTCCTGATGCGCCGTTTCCGCGACGAACCGGCCAGGACGCTGTTCGCCGGGCTCGTCGCGCATGTCATGGCACCGCTCGGCGGCTTCGCCACCAGCGCCATCGGCCTGGTCTTCGCCCTCGCCGCACACGCCCGCGGCTGGCCCGTCGCCCGCGGCGGCTCCCAGGCCATCTCCGACGCCCTCGCCGCCTACCTGCGCGACCTCGGCGGCAGCGTCCACACCGACTACGAGGTCAAGCGCCTCGACGACCTGCCGCCGGCCCGCGCGTACGTCTTCGACACCTCACCCACCGCCCTGGCCCGCATCGCCGGCTTCGGCAACCACTACGCGGACTACCGCTACGGACCGGGCGCCTTCAAGATCGACTACGCGCTGGACGGCCCCGTGCCGTGGACCGCGAAGGAGGCCCGCGTCGCCGGCACGGTGCAGATCGGCGCCAACCGCGCGGAGATCGGCACGGCCCTGCGCGCGGCGTCCCGGGAGGGCCGGGCCCCCGACAAACCGTTCCTGATCACGGTCCAGCCGAGCGTCGTCGACCCCACCCGGGCCCCGGCGGGCAAGCACGTCTTCTGGGCCTACGGCCACGTCCCGCATGGCTGGACCGGCGACCTCACCGACGCCGTCGAGCGCCAACTGGAGCGTTTCGCCCCGGGATTCCGCGACCGCGTCCTGGCCCGCGCCACCGCGGGCCCGCCCCAACTCGCCGCCCGCAACGCCAACTACGTCGGCGGCGACATCGCCTCCGGCGCGGTCTCCGGCCTCCAGATCCTGCTGCGCCCCAAACCGACCCTGTTCCCGTACCACACCCCCCACCCGGCCGTCTTCATCTGCTCGTCGGCGACTCCTCCGGGCCCCGGCGTGCACGGCATGTCGGGGCACAACGCGGCGAAGGCCGTCTGGAAGCGACTGAGGCAGACATGACGACCATCGAACTCGTCCAGGGCGACATCACACGCCAGAGCGTCGACGCCATCGTCAACGCGGCCAACTCCTCGCTGCTGGGCGGGGGAGGGGTCGACGGAGCGATCCACCGGCGCGGCGGCCCCGCGATCCTGAAGGAGTGCCGGAAGCTGCGCGTCTCTCGGTACGGCAAGGGCCTGCCCACCGGCCAGGCGGTCGCCACCACCGCGGGCGACCTGGACGCCCGGTGGGTGATCCACACGGTCGGCCCCGTCTTCAGCGCGACCGAGGACCGCTCCGCCCTCCTCGCCTCCTGCTACCGCGAGTCCCTCCGCGTCGCCGATGAACTCGGCGCCCGGACCGTCGCCTTCCCGGCGATCTCCACCGGCGTCTACCGCTATCCGATGGGGGACGCCGCGCGCATCGCGGTGGACACGGTGCGCGCGGCGCGGACGGACGTCGAGGAGGTCAGGTTCGTGCTCTTCGACGAGCGGGCGTACGAGGCGTTCGCCCGACAACTGAGCTGACGCGAACAGCCCACGGACAACCCGTGAGGTACACGCTCAGGTGCGGGCAGGACATGTCCGGCCCTGCTTGCACTGCCGGCGCGGCGCCAGCGCGAGGTGCGGCCAGCCGTTGATGTCGCGCCGCATCTGGCGGTCGTGGGTCGCCATGACGACGGCCGCGTCCGTGCTGTGCAGCGCTTCCGTGAGCTCGTCGACCAGGGCGATGGACAGGTGGTTGGTGGGCTCGTCCAGCAGCAGGACGTGCGGGCGGGCGGCCAGCGCCAAGGCCAGGTCCAGGCGCCGTTGCTGACCCATCGACAGCTCGGCCACCGGCTTGCCGGCGTCGCGTGAGGTGAGCAGACCCAGCGAGCCGAGCCCCACGACCTCGCCCTCCTCCAGCACGCCCGCCGTGACCAGGTGCGCGGTGTGGGCCTCGTAGAGGTCACGGGCCCGCCGGTGGGTCGCCCGTGGCGACTCCTGCCCGAGCAGATGCAGCCGCACCTCGCGGGCCCGGTGCACCCGGCCCGTGTCCGGGACGAGCTTCCCGGCCAGGACGGACAGGAGCGTGGACTTGCCCGCGCCGTTCGGGCCGGTGACGGCCAGTCTGTCGCCGGACGTCACCGACAGGCTCGTCGAGTGGTGCAGCCGCCCGCCGGCCGTCACCTCCTCCGCCCGCAGCAGGACGACGCCCGGCCGGGCGGGCAGGCCGGGCATCGAGAAACGCCGCGGCGGCACCGGCGCGGTGACCTGGTGCCGGTCCAGGTCGTCCTGGCGCCGGTGGACGGAGCGCACCAGGGCACCGGCGCGGGTGGCGCGTTGGTGCCTGCCGGTGCCCTTGGGCGGTCGCCAGCCGGTGCTCAGCCGGTTCTGCGCCTCCGACAGGGCCTGCTGGAGGCGGACGTGTTCGGTCTGCTGCTGCTCGTACTCCTCCTCCCAGCGCACCAGTTCGGCCTCGCGGCCCTCCCGGTAGCCGGCGTAGCCACCGCCGTACACGCCCGGCCGGCCGTCGCGGGTCGGGTCGAGGTCGAGGATCGTGGTGGCCACGTCCGCGAGCAGCGCCCGGTCGTGGCTGACCACCACGACACCGCCGCCGTGGGCGCGCAGCCTGGCGGTGAGGTACTCCAGCCCCGCCAGGCCCAGGTGGTTGGTGGGCTCGTCCAGGAGCAGGAAATCGTGCTCGGCGCCCAGCAGGCAGGCCAGCCGGATCCGGTAGCGATGGCCGACCGACAGCGTGGCCAGGGGACGGGTGCGGTCGCTGACCGCACCGAGGCCGTCCAGGGCCACGTCCACCCGGCGGTCGGCGTCCCAGGCGTCGAGCGCCTGCGCCGCCTCCAGGGCGTCGGCATAGGCCTGTTCGGCACCGGGACGTTCCGCCGCGAGGGCTTCCGCGGCGGCGTCCAGATCGCGCAGTGCGGTGCGGGCGTCGGCCAGGTACTCGTCGATGAAGCCGCCGACCGTGCGCTCGTCCTCGGCCGGCATCTCCTGCTCGGCCAGGGCGAGGGCGCCCACGCGGTGCACGGTCCCCTCGTCCGGGGTCAGCAGGCCGGCCAGGACGTGCAACAGGGTCGACTTGCCGCGTCCGTTCTCGCCGACGACACCCCAGCGCGATCCGGGGGAGACCCTCGTCTCGACGTCGTGCAGCACGGTGCGGCCACCGCGGTCGACGCGGACGCGGGCGCAGGTCAGCTGGGCCCGGTCGCGGGCAGGCAGGGCAAGGGTGGTCACGTTCTCTTCCTCCGTGAGGAGGCACACTTCACCCCCGGTTCGGGCGGGGATGCGAGCGGGCCTTCAGATCCGACGGACGGCCGGCCCGGAACAGGGCGGGCCGTGGGCGACGTCGCGGCTCCCGGCGCCTCGGCCCGTGTTCGTCAGGGCATGCGAGGGGCGGAGCCAGTGGCCCGGATCAGAGGTAGAGAACGTAACTCACGCGAATACGCTAACAGTTGTGGCCGCGCGCTCAGAGACGGGTGCGGACCAGCAGGAGCGCGACGTCGTCGTCGGGCTCCGGGCTCAGCGCGCTGAGGAGGCTGTCACTGGTCCGTTGCAGGCTGGGTCCCGCGTTCCCCAGGAGGCGGGTCAGCGTGGTGAGGCCGGTGTCGATCGGCTCCCCCCGCTTCTCGACCAGCCCGTCGGTGTACAGGGCGAGCAGGGAGCCCGGCGCGAGCTCCAGTTCCACGGTGCCGAACTCCACGCCGCCCACCCCCAGCGGCACGCCGCCGGGCACCTCGACGAGTCTCGCGGCGCCGTCCGCCCCGGCGAGCACGGGCGGCAGATGACCGGCGCTGGACAGCGAGCAGATGCCGGCCCGCAGATCGCACACCGCGTACACGCACGTGGCGATCGCGTCGCCGAGCGAGCCGGCGATGTCGTCGAGGTGCCGCAGCAGCTCGGCGGGCGGCAGGTCCAGCCGGGCCAGCGCTCGCGTCGCCGTGCTCAGCTGCCCCATGATCGCCGCGGCCTGGACGCCCTTGCCCATGACGTCGCCCACCACGAGCCCGGTGCGGCCCGGGCCCAGCGGCAGCACGTCGTACCAGTCGCCGCCGACCTCGCTGAGGGCCGGGCGGTAGCGGGCGGCGATGTCGAGGCCCTCCCGCTCGGCGGGCGTGGTCGGGAGCAGACTGCGCTGGAGCGTCAGGGCGGTGCCGCGTTCCCGGCCGTAGAGGCGGGCGTTGTCGATGCAGATCGCGGCGCGCGCGGCGAGCTCCGAGGCGAGCGTCTGGTCCCGGTCGTCGAAGGGGCGTTCGTCGACCGTGCGGTACAGGGTGAGGGTGCCGAGCACCTTGCCCCGGGCCATCAGCGGCACCGCCATATAGGAGTGCGCTCCGGCCTCGCGCAGGGTCTGGGCGGCCCGCGCGTCCCGGGCGATGCGCCGCATCATCTTCGAATCCACGCGCTCGACCAGGACCGGGCGGGCCCTGCGGACGCACTGCGTGATGATCCGCGACGAGGCGTAGGTGGCCAGCTCGCCGACCGGGTCGGCGGCGTGGATGGCGTCGGTCGGGTAGCCCGCCGCGACGGCCAGTGCCCGGAACTCGGCGGGCGCGCCGCCCGACACCGGCACGATCGTGCCGTGGGCCACGACGGACTCCAGGACGTCCACGGCGGCCAGGTCCGCGAGGTGCGACACCACCACGTCGGCCAGCTCCCGGGCGGTCTGCTGAAGGTCCAGCGTCGTGCCGATCCGCACGCCGGCGTCGGCGATCACCGACAGGTGCTGGCGTGCCTGCGCGACCTCGGCCGCGGCCTGCTGGCGCTCGGTGACGTCCAGCACGGCCATCGCGAGACCGAGCACCCGGCCGTCGGTGCCCTCGATGCGGTGATACGACTCCGAGTAGGCGCGGTCGTGTTCGTCCGCCGCCGTGCGGCCGATGGTCTGCTGGTCGAGCAGCGGTCTGCCGGTCTTCAGGACGTGCCGCATCCGGGCCTCGATGGCCTCGACGTCCAGACCCGGCAGCACCTCGCCGATCCTGCGGCCCAGCAGGGCCTCCTCGGGCACGCCGTTTATCCGCTCCAGCGCGGGGTTGACCCCGACCCAGCGCAGGTCGTTGTCGAAGACGGCGATGCCGAGCGGGGTCTGGGTGACGAGGCTGTGCGAGAGAGCGAGGTCCCGCTCCACCTGCCGTACCATCGTCGCGTCCGTGGCGAGTCCCAGCAGGTGGGGCTGCCCCTCGCTGTCGAGAAGCCGCATCGTGCGGAACTCCACGGCGCGTTCCGTGCCGTCGCGGTGCCGCAGCGGGAAGACACCGGCCCAGCGGTTCCCCGACCTGACCTGGGCGAACAGCTCCCTGCCCCGGGAGCGGTTCTCGGGCGCGACCAGGAGCGTGTCGGCGCGCTGCCGCAGGGCCTCCTCGGCGGTGTAGCCGAGCAGCTGCTCGATCTCGGGGCTCCACAGCGCGATGTGCCCGCCGCCGTCCAGGACCACGGCCGCGACCTTCAGCAGATCCAGCAGCCCACCGGGCGCGGCCGGGACGGCGTCGCGATCCGAAGTCGCATACCCGTTCATGCGAGCCGCTCCTTCCGGCGCGGCAAAAGGTCCGGCCAAGATCTGTTGCGCAGGCTGTCGATGAGGTCACATTACGGTCGGAGGAGCGGCACTGTCGCGCCGAAATGACAAACGATCGCGGGTCGGTACGCGGGCAGAGGGAGCGGGAATCTTGGCTGACTGGACGCTGCGGGAGAGCCTGGCCACCACGTCGGGGACGGTGCGCTGGGACCGGCTCGGGGATCCCGGCGGCGACCCGGTCGTGCTGCTGCACGGAACGCCCTTCTCCTCGTACGTGTGGCACGAGACCGCCCCCGCGCTCGCCGCCGCCGGGCACCACGTGCACGTGTGGGACATGGCGGGCTACGGCACCTCCGACATGTACCCGGACCAGGACGTCTCGCTGGGGGCCCAGGGCCGGATCTTCACCGAGCTGCTCGCGCACTGGGGCCTGGACGAGCCGTCCGTCGTCGCGCACGACTTCGGCGGGTGCGTGGCGCTGCGCGCCCATCTGCTGCACGGCGCCCGCTACCGGCGGCTCGCCCTGGTCGACCCGGTGGCCCTGGAACCCTGGGGCTCCCCCTTCTTCCGGCTGGTCGGCGAGCACAGCCACGTCTTCGAGCAGCTCCCGGCCGCACTGCACGAGGCCCTGGTGCGCGAGTACGTCACGTCCGCGAGCCACGTCGGCCTGCGGCCCGCCGCGCTGGACGCGCTCGTGCGGCCGTGGACGGGGGAGCGGGGCCAGGCCGCCTTCTACCGGCAGATCGCGCAGGCCGACCAGAGCTACACCGACGAGATCCAGCCGTTGTATCCCACGATCGACCTGCCGGTGACGGTCTGCTGGGGCACCGAGGACACCTGGATCCCCTTCGCCAAGGGGCAGGAGCTGGCCGCCCTGATCCCGGGCGCGCGGCTGGTGCCCGTCCCGGAGTCCGGCCACCTCGTCCCGCTGGACGCACCCGCCCGGCTGACGAGCGAGGGGCTCACCTTCCTCGGGGCCTGAGGGCGCCGAAACCCTCGGGGCCTGAGGGCGCCGAACGCCGGAGAACCATCAGGACCGCACAAAGTCCGACAGGGTCATTGCTTCGATTGTGTTCGAGTCCTAGGGTGTGCCTGCTCAGCAGTTGCTCCGTCACCGTCAGTTGCACCTGTCCCAACAGAAACGCCCATCACGGCAGTTGGGGATCACATCTGACGTGCCCTCAGTCCGTGCAGCACCCTGTCGAACCGAGGAAGGCCACGGTCATGCCGCACCCGCTCTCGTCCCCCGCCGACCGCCCCGTCGTCAGCCGTCGCCGTCTGCTCGAAGGGGGCGCCGCCGTGCTCGGCGCGCTCGCCCTGTCCGCGTCACCCGTCGCGGCGCACGCGGCCGGCCGGCGCCCGGCGGCCGACGGCCCTCCGGAGTGGAACGACGGCCTGGCCGTGTACCGCGTGGGCACCGAGCCGCCGCACACCACGCTGATGCCGTACGCCGACCTCGGGCAGGCCCTGGCCGGTGACCGCGAGCGCTCGCCGTACCGGCTGAGCCTCGACGGCAAGTGGAAGTTCGCCTACGCCGACCGCCCCGACGACCGGGACACCGACTTCTACCGCACCGACGTCGACGACTCCGGCTGGGACACCATCCCCGTCCCCTCGGCCTGGCAGCTGCACGGCTACGACTTCCCGATCTACGTCAACATCACCTACCCCTGGTGGGGCCCCAACGGCGGCGGGGAGGACGCCCAGCCGCCGGCCGCCCCGACCCGCTACAACCCCGTCGGCCAGTACCGCCGTACGTTCACCGTGCCCAGGAACTGGTCGGGCCGGCGCACCTTCCTGCACTTCGAGGGCGTCAAGTCCGCCCACTACGTGTGGATCAACGGCGAGCTGGTCGGCTACCACGAGGACTCCTACACCCCCGCCGAGTACGACATCACCCGCCACCTCAAGCCGGGCACCAATCACATCGCCGTCGAGGTGTACCGCTACTCGGACGCCGAGTGGCTGGAGGACCAGGACATGATCCGGCTGAGCGGCATCTTCCGCTCGGTCCACCTGTACTCCACGCCGAACGTGCACCTGCGCGACTTCAAACTGGACACCCCGCTCGGCGACGACTACACCTCGGCCGAACTCAAGGTCACCGCGCACGTCCGCGACTACGGCGGCAAGGGCGCGGGCCGCTACACCGTCGAGACCCAGCTGTACGACGCGCGCGGCCACGCCGTCTGGTCGCGGCCCCTGAACCAGCCGGTCGACGTCCCGGACGGCGACGAGGCCACCGCCGAGGCGTCCAGAGCCGTCCCCTCGCCGAAGCTCTGGTCGGCCGAGCACCCGAACCTCTACACCGCCGTGCTGCGGCTGCGCGACCCGTCCGGCAAGGTGGTCGAGACCCTCTCGCACCGGGTCGGCTTCCGCGAGTTCGCGCTCAAGGACGGCCTGATGCGCATCAACGGCAAGCCGGTCTCCTTCCGCGGCACCAACCGGCACGAGATGCACCCGGTCACCGGCTCGGCGCTCACCCGGGCGCAGATGATCGAGGACATCGAGATCATCAAGCGGCTCAACATCAACAGCGTCCGCACCTCGCACTACCCCAACAACCCGCTGTGGCTGGAACTCGCCGACGAGTACGGCCTGTACCTCGTGGACGAGACCAACCTCGAAACCCACGGCATCCGCGACGAGTTCCCCGGCAGCGGCCACCCCGAGTGGACCGAGGCGTGCGTGGTCCGCGCCCAGAACATGGTGCACCGCGACAAGAACCACGCCTCGGTGGTCATCTGGTCCCTCGGCAACGAGGCGGGCGGCGGCACGACGTTCAACGCCATGTACGACTGGATCCGCTCCTACGACCCCACCCGCGTCATCCAGTACGAGGGCGACGACCGCCCCGGGATCAGCGACATCCGCTCGGAGATGTACGACAGCCCGCAGCGGGTCGAGCAGCGCGCCAAGGACACCAGCGACACCCGGCCGTACGTGATGATCGAGTACTCCCACGGGATGGGGAACTCCAACGGCAACTTCAAGAAGTACTGGGACATAGTCCGCCGCTACGACGTCCTCCAGGGCGGCTGGATCTGGGACTTCGCCGACCAGGCCCTGAGCTGGCCGGCCCCGACCCGCAAACTCCTGACCGAGTCCGGCCCGGGCGCACTGCGCGGCGAGGTCATCGCACCCGCCGCCGGCTTCGACCGCGCGAAGGGCGTCTCCGGCGGCACCGTCTTCCCCCGAGACGCCCGCCTCGACCTCACCGGCTCCCTCACGCTGGAGGCCTGGGTCACCCCGCACGTGACCGGCGGCCACCAGCCCCTCCTCGCCAAGGGCGACACCCAGTACGCCCTCAAACAGACCGACAAGAACCTGGAGTTCTTCATCCACGGCGGCGGCCAGTGGGTCACCGCGAGCTGGGCGCTGCCGGACGGCTGGACGGGCAAGGAGCACCACGTCGCCGGTGTCTTCGACGCGGACGCGGGGACGCTCACCCTGTACGTCGACGGCCAGGTGCGCGGCACCCGGACCACCACCCGGCGACCTAGCCCCAACACCGCCTCCCTGACGCTCGCCACCGACGTCGACAACCCGACCCGGGAGTTCAGCGGCACCATCCGGCGAGCCCGCGTGTACGCCCGCGCGCTGAGCGCCGCGGAGCTGGCCTCGGACGGCCGCGGCCCGGGCGACGAGGGCGTGCGCTTCTGGTTCGACGCCGCCACCGTCGGCTTCACCGAGCAGCGCCCGCGTGACAAGACGTTCTACGCCTACGGCGGCGACTGGGGGGACAATCCCAACGACGGCGCCTTCGCCGGTGACGGCATCATCACCGCCGACCGCGGCCTCACGGGCAAGTCCGCCGAGGTCAAGCAGATCTACCAGGCGATCAACGCGGCCCCGGCCCCCGGAGGCGGCCTCGGTGCCGTCACCCTCACCAACGAGTACCTCTTCACCAACCTCCGCGAGTTCGAAGGCCGTTGGTCCCTCGTCGCCGACGGCAAGGTCGTCCAGCGCGGTCGGCTGACCCGCGACCAGCTGGATCTCGCCCCGCTGACCAGCAAGGACATCAAGGTGCCGGTGCGCCTGCCGGCGAAGCCCGAACCGGGCACGGAGTACTTCCTCCAGCTCTCCTTCACGACCAAGGAGTCCGCCAAGTGGGCGAAGGCGGGCTTCGAGGTGGCCAAGCAGCAGCTCGCCCTCGACACGGACAGCCCGGCCGTGACCCCGCTGCCGCTGCGTAGCGTCCCCGCCCTGCGGTACACCGACCGGGACGAGGACGTCACGGTCCGGGGCAAGGGCTTCTCGGTCACCGTCGACAAGAGCACCGGCACCATCACGTCGTACGAGGCCGGCGGCACCCGGCTCGTCACCTCCGGCCCCGTCCCGAATTTCTGGCGGGCGCCCACCGACAACGACCGGGGCAACGGCCACCACACCCGCAATCAGACCTGGCGCGACGCCGGAGCGAAACGGAAGGTGGCGGACGTACGGGTCAGGCCGCTGGACGACCGGGCCGTCGAGGTCACGGTCACCGGCACGCTGCCCACCAGCGCGGAGTCCACGTACAGCACCAGGTACACGGTCTTCGGCAACGGCGAGATCAAGGTCGACAACACCCTGCGCCCGGGAGCGCCGAACCTGCCGTACATCCCCGAGGTCGGCACCCTGCTGTTCCTGCCCCGCCGCCTGGACCGGCTGCACTACTACGGCCGGGGCCCGGAGGAGAACATGTGGGACCGCAACAACGCCACCGACGTGGGCCTGTACTCCGGCACCGTCTCCGGGCAGTGGACCCCCTACCTGCGCCCCCAGGAGAACGGCAACAAGACCGACGTCCGCTGGGCCGCGCTGACGGACGGCAGCGGACGAGGACTGCTCGTCTCCGGTGAGCCGCTGCTGGAGGTCAACGCCTCGCACTTCACCCCCGAGGACCTGTCGGTCGGGGCCCGCCACGACTACCAGCTCACCCCGCGGGACGCGGTGGTCCTCCGGGTCAACCACCGCCAGACGGGCGTGGGCGGCGACAACAGCTGGGGCGCCCACCCCCACGACGAGTTCAAGCTCTTCGCCAACCGCGACTACGCGTACACCTACCGGCTGCGTCCGCTGACGCGCGTGAGCGAGGCGATGGCGGCTTCGCGACGGCCGACGGCCACCGAGTAGGACGTAGACGGCCATCGAAGGGAACGAAACGGTGTGACAGCGGCGCCGCCTCAGTCGGCGGCGTCGCTGATGCCCAGGCGCAGGTGCTCCACGTGGTAGACGGCCTGGTCGAGCAGCTCGGCGACATGGTGGTCGTGCAGTGCGTAGACGACCGAACGGCCCTGCCGCTCGCCCACCACCAGGCCCAGGTTGCGCAGCAGCCGCAGCTGGTGCGAGCAGGCCGACTGCTCCATGCCCACCTCGGCGGCCAACTCGGTGGCCGGCAGCGGGCCTTCCCGCAGCCGTGCCAGGATCAGCAGGCGGGAGGGTGTGGACAGGGCCTGAAGCGTGGTGGCGACCTTCGCGACGTTGTCCGCGTCCAGACGTACGCGCTCGGTGGCGTCCTGCGCGGGAATGACGGCTCCATGACCCATGACGTCATCGTACCGGTCACACGCGAACACATGAATGAATCTTCATCTATCCTGTCTCGTCGGTCTCCCCGGGGCGCCGTCGAACAGACAGGTCGATGTCGGATTCTCGCCAGACCCGCCCCGTCCCGTGCCCGATGCTGGACGCATGCAGATGGGGATGCACACCGACACCGAGCGCTGCGTGCGCGCCGTCCAGTCCAAGGACGCGCGGTTCGACGGATGGTTCTTCACGGCCGTCCTGACGACCCGCATCTACTGCCGTCCCAGTTGCCCGGTCGTGCCGCCCAAGCCGAAGAACATGGTCTTCCACCCGAGCGCGGCCTCCTGCCAGCAGGCCGGGTTCCGGGCCTGCAAGCGCTGCCGGCCCGACACCAGCCCGGGCTCCCCGGAGTGGAACCAGCGCGCCGACCTGGTGGCCCGCGCCATGCGGCTGATCGCCGACGGCGTCGTGGACCGCGAGGGCGTGCCCGGCCTCGCCGCCCGGCTCGGCTACAGCACCCGGCAGGTCGAGCGCCAGCTGCTCGCCGAACTGGGCGCGGGGCCGCTCGCTCTCGCCCGCGCCCAGCGCGCCCAGACGGCCCGGCTGCTCATCGAGACGACGGCCCTGCCGATGGCGCAGATCGCCTTCGCCGCAGGCTTCGCCTCGATCCGCACCTTCAACGACACCGTCCGCGAGATCTTCGGCCTGTCCCCGAGCGAGCTGCGCGCCCGCGCCCCGAAGCGGCAGGGCGCGAGCACCCCCGGCGCGCTGTCCCTGCGGCTGCCGTTCCGCGCCCCGCTCAACCCCGACAACCTCTTCGGCCACCTCGCCGCCACGGCCGTACCCGGCGTGGAGGAGTGGCGCGACGGCTCCTACCGGCGCACGCTGCGGCTGCCGTACGGCCACGGCATCGTGGCTCTCACTCCCACCCCCGACCACATCGCCTGCCGCCTCACCCTCAGCGACCTGCGCGATCTGACCGTCGCCATCAGCCGCTGCCGCCGCCTGCTCGACCTGGACGCCGACCCGGTCGCGATCGACGAGCAGCTGCGCACGGACCCGGTCCTGGCGCCCCTGGTCGACAAGGCGCCCGGCCGGAGAGTCCCGCGCACGGTGGACGAGGCCGAGTTCGCCGTCCGGGCCGTGCTCGGCCAGCAGGTCTCCACCGCCGCCGCCCGCACCCACGCCGCCCGCCTGGTCACCGCGCACGGCGAACCGGTCGACGACCCCGAGGGTGGCCTCACCCACCTCTTCCCGGCCCCCGAGGCCCTCGCGGCGCTGGAGCCCGAGACACTGGCGATGCCCCGCACCCGTCGCACGACCTTCACCACCCTGGTCCGCCAACTCGCCGACGGCGACCTCCGCCTGGGGGTGGAGAGCGACTGGCCGAAGACCCGCGACCGGCTCCTCGCGCTGCCCGGCTTCGGCCCCTGGACGGCCGACGTCATCGCCATGCGCGCCCTCGGCGACCCCGACGCCTTCCTCCCCACCGACCTCGGCATCCGCCGCGCCGCCCGGGAACTCGGCCTGCCCTCCACGCCCGCCGCGCTCACCGCCCGCGCGGCGGCCTGGCGCCCCTGGCGTGCCTACGCCGTCCAGTACCTCTGGGCGACCGACAGCCACCCGATCAACTTCCTACCGGTATAGGGACGTCCATGAAGCGCCACACCGTGACCGACAGCCCCTACGGCCCCCTCACCCTCGTCGCCGACGACGGCGTCCTGTGCGGCCTCTACATGACCGACCAGCGCCACCGCCCGCCGGAGGAGACCTTCGGCGCCCGCGACGACACCCTGTTCGCGGAGACGGAGGAACAGCTGAAGGCCTACTTCGCGGGCGAGCTGAAGGAGTTCACCGTCGAACTCCGCCTGACCGGCACGCCGTTCCAGCGCGGCGTCTGGGACCAGCTGCGCCGCATCCCGTACGGCGAGACCCGCACCTACGGCGAACTCGCCGAGGCCCTCGGCACCCCGGCCGCCTCGCGCGCGGTCGGCCTCGCCAACGGCCGCAACCCCGTCGGCATCATCGTCCCTTGCCACCGCGTCATCGGCGCGAACGGGAGCCTGACGGGGTACGGAGGCGGGCTGGAGCGCAAGCAGCGTCTGCTGGACTTCGAGCGGGGGGCCGCACTCTTCTAGGCCCACGGTTGGTCAAAATTGACTAGAGTGGGCTCATGCCGGAGAAGACGATCCCGATCCTGCCGTGCCGAACCCTCCAGCCCGTCCTCGATTTCTACACCGCCCTCGGCTTCGAGGTGACGTACCAGCAGCGCAGTCCCAACCCGTACGCGGTCGTCGAACACGGCGGCATCGAGCTGCAGTTCTTCGCGATGAAGCACTACGAGCCGACCGACTCGATCAGCACCTGCTACGTCCTGACCGACGACGTGGACGGCCTCTACCAGGCGTTCCGGGCCGGACTCAAGGCGGCGTACGGCAGGATCCCCACCCGGGGTCTGCCGCGGGTCGGGCCGCTCAAGGACATGTCGTACGGCGTGCGGCAGTTCCTCATGACCGACCCGGGCGGCAACTGCGTCCGGGTCGGGCAGCGCACGGGCGAGGAGCGGCACCAGGGGCCCGCCCCCGAGGAGACGTTCGCGCGGGCCCTGCACCACGCGTCCCTCCTGGCGGACTCCAAGGGGGACGCGGCGGGCGCCGCCAAGGTCATCGACCGGGTGCTGCGCCTGACGGACGAGACGCCGACGCGCGTCCAGCTGCTTCAGCTCCTCGTCCTGCGCGCGGACGTCGCGGGGCGGCTCGGCGACGGGGAGACGACGGCGTCCGCCCTCGCCAGGGCCGCCGCGCTCGACCTCACCGAAGCCGAACGCGACCAGGCCCGCGACGCGCTCACGCGCCTGGAGGATCTGCTGGCCGCGCCTCGGCCGTGAGGCCGCGCAACAGCTCCGGCAGCGCCGTGCCGATGGGTTCGCGGACGATCTCGTCGGCACGGTCGTCGTACGGCGTCGGCTCGGCGTTGACGATGACGAGCCGGGCGCCGTGGTCGGAGGCGACACCGGCGAGGCCGGCGGCGGGCTGGACCTGGAGGCTCGTACCGACGGCGACGAACACCTGGCAGGCCTTGCTGATGGCGGCCGCCTCGCCGAGGACGACCGGGTCCAGCCGCTCGCCGAACATCACCGTCGCCGGCTTCAGGACGCCGCCGCACTCCAGGCACGGCGGGTCGTCCTCCCCGGCCTCGACCCGTGCGAGCGCGTCCTCCATCGAGCCGCGGGCGTGGCAGCCGGTGCACACGAAACTCCGTGCCGTGCCGTGCAGTTCGAGGACCTTGCGGGCGGGCATCCCGGCGAGCTGGTGCAGCCCGTCCACGTTCTGCGTGATCACCCGGACGGGCACCCCGGACCGCTCCAGTTCGGCCACCGCCCGGTGCGCGCCGTTGGGCTCCGCCTGAAGCGTCCGATTCTCGCGCCGCATCCGCCAGGAGCGGCGGCGGATCTCCGGGTCGCCCATGTAGTACTCGTACGTGACGAGCTTCTCGGCCTCCGGATCCCGCCGCCAGAGCCCGTTCGGCCCGCGGTAGTCCGGGATCCCGGAGTCCGTGCTGATACCGGCACCGGTGAGGAGCGCGACGAGGGGCTTGGCCATGGCACCGAGGGTAGGCCGGGCCGTACGACAGCGGCGAGCGGTTATCGCACGGGACGTCGACGGGTGAACGGCCGGAGCCGGTCAGGACACCCGGTGCCCGTTCTCCAGCTCCGCCGTGCCCGAGCCGTCCGCCAGGACGTCAAGGCAGGCCAGGACACGGCGGCCGAGGGCGCCCGGCAGATACTCGGTCAGCTCCTCGCGCGGGACCAGCCGCCAGGACAGCAGTTCCTCCTCCTGGAGGCGGATCGTCTTGAACTCGTCCTCGCCGAGCACCCCGCCGTCGTACAGATACGACACCAGCGGCGGACGCCCCGTGCCGTGCACCCAGTCCACCGCCAGCAGCCTGCCGAGCTCCCGGTCCAGCCCGATCTCCTCGGCCGTCTCGCGCCGCGCGCCCTGCCGCGGGGTCTCGCCGTCGTCGGACTCGATCGTGCCGCCGGGCAGCGCCCAGCCCTCCCGGTAGTTGGGCTCGACGAGCAGCACCCGGCCCTCGCCGTCCCGGAACAGCGCGGCGGCGCCGGCCAGGACCCGGGGCAGGGACGCGATGTAGGCGGCGAAGTCAGAAGAGGTGGTCATTGGGGCAGGGTAACCACCCGATGACGGCTCAGCCGCAGGGGAAGACGTAGCTGGACTTGTAGTTGATGTAGAGGCTGGTGGAGGACGAGCCCATCTTGGCGGTCACCTGGGCACAGGCGAAGCTGGAGACGTGCACCGGGCCCGCGTACTCGCTGAAGGTGCCCGAGTCGGGGTCGCAGGCCGAGCCGTCCACCTTGCAGATCTGCACGGACATGTACTGCGCCCTGCCGACGTTGTTGTCGAGGATGGCGCAGCCCCTGCCGCCGTTCTCGTAGGCGAAGAGGGTCGCCTTGCGCAGGTCGGGGTCGACGCCGACGGGCAGCGGGATCGCCTTGCGCAGGGTGTAGCCGCTGCCGCACACGTTGGCGGCGGCCGAGGCCGTGGACTGCTCGGCGGCGACGGCTCCCGGCGCCGTGAGCACGGCGGCGGTCAGGACGGTCGCGGCGGCGGTGGCACGAAGGGCGGTTCTGAGACGAGACATGACAATCAGACGCTTTCTGTCAGGCGCGAGGGCGCGAACCGGATGACTGGAATGATCGAGCGAGCCGAGGGTTGGATCACTTTACGTCCGGGTTTGATCGATATGGCTGGATCGCGGACAGGTGGCCGGAAACAGCTGGATGAAAGCGCTTTCAAGTGGACGGTCCCTGCGCACTCGGCGGCAGCGGCCGCTACTGAGCCCTCGCGGGGCCCGTGTCGAGAAGTGGAAGAAGGGGCCGGCCACCCCGCTCGGCCGGGGAATGGCCGGTTCGATCCGGTCAGGCCTCCTGCTCCGCCAGCCGTACCGTCCGCCTGGCCAGCTCGCTGATACGCACCCCGTCGAAGCCGAACACCGCGCTGCGGACCGTGTCCTCCAGCGGGACCGTCCACCGGTCCGGAATGGCCGCCGCCCCGCCGAACACCCCGGCCACCGATCCCGCCGTCGCGCCGTTGGAGTCGGTGTCCAGGCCACCGCGGACGGTCAGGGTGATGGTGCGGGTGAAGTCGCCGTCGCCGTAGAGCAGGCCGGCAGTGAGGACGGCGGCGTTCGGGACGGTGTGGATCCAGCCCATCCCGGTGGTCTCCTCGGTGACCGTGGTGAGCGTGTCCTCCCAGGACATCCGGGTGTCGTGCAGGGAGACGACCCGGCGCACCGTGCGGGCCAGGCGACTGCTCGCCGGGATCACGGCCAGGGCCTCGTCGACCGCGTGCCGCACCGTGGGTGCCGTGAACGCCGCCGCGATCAGCGCCGCCGCCCACATCGCCCCGTAGACCCCGTTGCCGGTGTGCGACAGCACCGCGTCCCGCCGGGCCAGCGAGGCGGCCCGGCGCGGCGCGCCCGGGCAGGTCCAGCCGAAGATGTCGGCCCTGATCAGCGCCCCGATCCACTCCTGGTACGGGTTGTCGTACGTCGCCGTCAGCGGCGGCCTGAGCCCGTTCGCGAGGTTGCGGTACGCGGCCCGCTCGGCGGTGAACGTCTGGAGATACGGCAGCCGCAGCAGCCACAGGTCTCCGACCTGCTCGGTGCTGAACCCGAAGCCGTGGGTCTCCAGCAGGTCCATGCCGAGGATCGCGTAGTCGACGTCGTCGTCACGGCAACTGCCGTGGATGCGACCGCGCACGCACTGGCGCCACTCGGGCCGCAACTCGAAGCCGTCGTGTTCGCTGATCGGCTCGGGCAGGTAGTCGGTCAGCGGCAGTGCGGAGGCCTGCCGCAGGTAGCGGTCGATGCGGTCGCGCGTCCAGACCTCGCCCTGCTCGACCGGTTTGCCGAGCATGTTGCCCGCGATGCGGCCCTGCCAGCCGCCGAGGACGCGGTTGGCGAGGTCTGTGTCGGTGTGCGCGAGGGTCATGGTTACGGTCTACCCGTTTCGGCGGGACGCTCTGGGGTGGGGGCCGCGGTGTGGCGCGCGGCTGCCGGTGCGTTGTGGTCGGTCGCGCCCGCGTGGCGGCAGCCGCAGGTATGACACAGCCCCGCGCCCCTTGGGGCATCGTTCCAGGGGATGGGCACGGGCTGACGGCCGGGGCGTCCTCCGGTTAAGGTCGCAGCGGCGCGACTGGCCTTGACGTGCGTGAGGGCCCGGAGAGCAAGGGGAGTGCAAGTGGCGGACGTTGCAGTGAGCGATGCCCGGAAGACACAGCGGGTGCTCGTCGCCGCGGACAAGTTCAAGGGGTCGCTGACGGCCGTGGAGGTCGCCGAGCGGGTGACGGCCGGGCTGCGCCGGGCCGTACCGGACGTGGAGGTCGAGGCGCTGCCCGTGGCCGACGGCGGCGACGGAACCGTGGCCGCGGCGGTCGCGGCCGGGTTCGAGCGCCGGGAGGTACGGGTCGCCGGTCCGCTCGGCGACGAGGTGACGGCGGCCTTCGCGCTGCGCGACGGCACCGCGGTCGTGGAGATGGCCGAGGCGAGCGGCCTCCAGCGGCTGCCCGCCGGGGTCTTCGCACCGCTCACGGCGTCCACGTACGGCTCCGGCGAGCTGCTGCGGGCCGCGCTGGACGCGGGTGCCCGCACGATCGTCTTCGGGGTCGGCGGCAGCGCCACCACGGACGGCGGCGCGGGCATGCTGTCCGCGCTGGGCGCGCGTTTCCTGGACCCGGACGGCGAACCGGTATCCCCGGGCGGCGGCGGCCTGGCCGGTGTGGCCACCGCCGACCTGTCCGGCCTCGACCCCCGCCTCACCGACATCGAACTGGTCCTCGCGAGCGACGTCGACAACCCGCTGACCGGCCCGAAGGGCGCGCCCGCGGTCTACGGCCCGCAGAAGGGCGCCTCGCCGGACGACGTGGCGGCCCTGGACGCCGCCCTCGCGCATTTCGCGAAGGTGCTGGAGGAGTCGGCCGGACCGCAGGCCGCCCGGTACGCCGCGTCGCCCGGCGCGGGCGCGGCGGGCGGCATCGGCTACGGCGCGCTGCTCCTCGGCGCCCGTTTCCGCCCCGGCATCGAGGTCATGCTCGACGTCCTGGGCTTCGCCCCCGCCCTGGACCGTGCCGGCCTGGTGATCACCGGCGAGGGCTCCCTCGACGAGCAGACCCTCCACGGCAAGGCCCCGGCGGGCGTCGCCGCGGCGGCCCGCGCGGCCGGCAAGGACGTCGTAGCGGTCTGCGGCCGTCTCGCCCTCCCCCCGGAGGCCCTGGGCCGGGCCGGAATCCGCCGGGCCTACCCCCTGACGGACGCGGAGCCGGACGTGGCGAAGTGCATCGCCGAGGCCGGGCCGATCCTGGAACGGGTGGCGGAGCGGATCGGGCGGGACTTCCTGACCTGACCCGTCACGGCAAGAGGATCAGCTGGCCGTCCGGGTCCCTGAAGTAGCTGCCGCTGGTGAGGCCCTCCACCTGGCCGTTCTTGAACCACTGCTTCGACATGTGGTGCACGGTCTTCGCGGTGAGCTCCCACACCAGGGAGTGGCCCGAGCCGGCGAGGCAGAACATCAGCTTCTTGGGTCCCGGGACGGCCGCGTAGAGGGCCGGCACCGAGAAGCGGACGGGGTCGGGGAGGGTCGCGGGGCTGTTGGCGGCCCGGTCCTGCTCCCCGTAGATGATGAGCACGGGAACCCGTTCACCGAGGACGCGTGTGCCGGCCGGGTTCTGGTGCGGCACCGTCTGGTCGTTCCACCCCCACCAGTAGGTGTTCCGGTACCGCAGGATGCCTTCGTACTCACCCGGTGCCACCTCGCGGCCCCACTTGCTGCCGAGAGGGTCGTTGTCCATGCAGGCCTCCCAGGCGAGGTCCACGATGTCGGGCTCCCGCAGGGCGGGGTTGCCGTCCAGCCCCATCCTGAACCCTGTCTTGGTGCCGACGAGCATCGGGAAGCCCCAGGTGAGGGCCGGCGTGGACATGGGCAGCGTCTGGGCCTCGGACGGGCGTCCGAAGGGGGCGGCGGGATTGCCCGACCACCGTCCCTTGGGAGGGAAGACGGGGGCGAGCAGGAGCAGGCTCTCGACGTTGCCGGGGTTCTGGAGCGTGTAGGCGCCCATGATGGCCGCGCCCAGGGAATAGCCGATGAAGCGGATCGGCTTGTTCCTGCCCGGCAGGCCCTTGATGAACTTGACCACCGCGTCCAGCTCCGCCCACTCACTCTCCGAGTTCCCCAGCTGGTACGGGTACGGGGGCGGGGGAGGGCAG
>NZ_DF968316.1:0-36023 GCF_001270025.1 Streptomyces azureus
CCACAGCCCGAGCCCCGCCTCCGTCTCGCCCAACCCGGCGCCGAGCACCAGATCCCGGCAGCCGCCCTGTCCCTCGCGCACCCGCTCGGCCGCCTCGGGAGACAGGACGCGGTGGCCCCCGTACGAGCCGCGCCCCGCGAAGACGCCGTAGAGCTCGGCGACCGCACGCGCGGTGCCGTGCCCGTTCGCCGCGGGTATCTCGGCGGCCCGCCACCCGGGCGTGCCGGCCCCGGCGGCGGACACCGGGGGGTTGGTCAGCGCGGCGATCGCCGCGGGTGCCAACTGGGCGAAGACAGCGGCCTGTTCACTGCTCATCGCTACCGGCGGCTGGTGCAGCTCGGCCACCCGCCCGCAGTCCTTCTCCGGCAGGCCGATGCGGAAGTCGATGCCGAGCGGCCCGGTCACCTCCCGCTCCAGGAAGGCCCCCGGCATCAGCCCCGACACCCGCCGTACGACCTCGCCGACCAGATGGCCGTAGGTCAGCGCGTGATAGCCGGACGTGGTTCCCGGTTCCCACCAGGGCTGCGTCGCCGCGAGCCGCTGTGTGGTCAGCTCCCAGTCGCAGAGCTGCTCCAGCGAGTGCGGTTCACGCAGCCCGGCCAGACCGGCGCGGTGGGACAGCAGATGCCGGACGAGGACCTTCTCCTTGCCCGCCGCGGCGAACTCCGGCCAGTACTCGGCCACCGGCGCGTCGAGATCCAGCAGCCCCCGGTCGGCGAGGATGTGCGCGCACAGTGCCACCGGTCCCTTGGTCGTGGACCACACGTTGACCAGCGTGTCCTGTTCCCACGGCCGGGTGTGTGACGCGTCGGCCCAGCCGCCCCACAGGTCCACCACTGTCCTGCCGCCGACGGTGACGGCCACCGCGGCACCCAGCTCGCCCCGTTCCCGGAAGTTCTCCTCGAACGCCCTGCGCACCGCCGTGAAACGCGCGTCGCAGTGACCGTGCACCTGTGCCTCGTTCTCGGACATGGCCCCTCCACCACCTCGCCGGGCCGGGCCGCCGAGGAGCGGCCGGGCGCGAAGAACGTACCGACTGGTCGGACTTGGTGGAAGCGTGCGCCGGTGAAACGGCCGGATCAGTCGCCGGTCGGCGGCGGGATCAGATGTACGAGCGCATCCAGCGCAGCTTGGCCGCCTCCTGGAAGGGGCCGCCGCCCTCGTGGTCGTTGAAGTCGTACACCTCGATCGTCTTGTCCTCGTGGCTCCAGGCGTTGAAGGCCGCGAAGACGGTCGAGGGCGGGCACGTCTGGTCCTCCAGAGCGGCCGAGAAGAGCGCGGGAGCCCCGCCGCGGGTGGCGAAGTGGACACCGTCGAAATAGGAGAGCGTGCGCAGCGCCTGCTCGGTGCGGCCGCGGTGCGTCTTGAGGTACAGGCCGATCTCCCGGTACGGGTGGCGGTCCGTGAGCCGCGCCGCGCGCGGGTAGTCGCACAGGAACGGCACGTCCGGCGCGATGCCCGCCAGGTCCGGTATCAGGCCGCCCACCGCGATGGTGATGCCGCCGCCCTGGCTGCCACCGACAGCGACCGTGCGCGTCGGGTCGGTGAGCGGATGCGAGCGGGCCGCCTCCACGGCACGCACGGCGTCCGTGAACACCCGGCGGTAGTAGTAGTTCTCCGGCGCGTCGATACCGCGCGTCATGAAACCGGGGTACGCGGGTGTACCGCCCACCGGGTCCGCTGTGCCGCCGCCCGCTCCCCAGGCGCTGCCCTGCCCGCGGGTGTCCATCACGAAGTGCGCCCGGCCCGTGGACGCCCACAGCAGATGCTCGTGCGGCAGCCCGCGTCCGCCGCCGTAGCCGATGAACTCCACGACCAGCGGCAGCGGGCCGTCCGCCCCCGCCGGCAGGATCAGCCAGCCCTTGACCGGGTGACCGCCGAATCCGGCGAACGTCACGTCGAACACCTGCACAGTGGCCAGTCCCGTGTCGACCGGTTCGAAGCGGGCGTCCAGGTCGTACTCGCGCGCCTCCTGGAGCGTCTTGGACCAGAACGCGTCGAAGTCCTCGGGCTCGGTCGACGCGCTGCGGTACTCGCGGAGTTCGTCGAGAGGAAGGTCGAACAGGGCCATGTAGGACCGCCTTGGGTGAGGAACGGCTGCGGAGACAGTGCGGATGATCACACTACGTGAGTGATCGGAGGACTCGCCAGGTCTTTTGCGGTGGTCCGTCGACCTGCCGGTTCATCGGTCGCATCACGCGTCGCGACGCGTCCACTCCGGTTCCGTACGGGCCCACTCCCGCTCCCACTCCGCCAGCCGGCGCCGCATGGCGACCCGGCGCACGACGGAGTGGCCGAGGAACACCACCAGCACCACACCGCCCGCGGCGCACGTGCCGATGGTGAGGGTGTGCTGCCAGACGCCGGTGCCGTCCACCGGCGGGGTCACACTCCGCCCCCGGGAGTCGAACCACACGTCCACGACCTCACCCGGCCGGGTGCTCCCGGGCACCCGTGCCGTCGCGGTGCGCGTGCCCTCGCCCGGTTCGCTCCAGCGCACGGTGGCCCGGTACGCGTGCTGCCCGCCGGCCTGTACCGACGGCAGCGAGGCGCCCTTCCTTTCGACGACCTCGGCACGGACGCGGTGACGCTCGGCCTGCTGCTGCGCCGAGACCGAGCGCGCCTCGCCATGGGCCCACCAGGCGGCGGCCGCCCCCACCACAGGCGCGCCCACGATTATCAGGACGGCGACCACCAGCACCGTCCACGCCTCGACGACATCCGACCGGCGCCGCAGCGGACTGCGCCGCCAGCGCCAGCCGCGCACCCGGGTTCGCATGTCGACCTCCTCGCCGTCACCGCGGCCGGAGGGCCGGACCGGCCGTGCGGTGGCGGCGTCGCCGCTCCCTCCGCGTCACGTCACGCGTGCGAGTGCCCACACGGGTCGGGTACCCCTCCGACACACATCGATCGCTCGGCACGGCCCGGGTCGCCGCATGCCGGAGCCCTCCGGCCGGAGTGCCCGGGCCGGCCGCGGCGAAACACCGGGCCGCGCACACGACGGACCGCGTCCAGCGCCCCGATGGCGAGACCTACGGCACCTCTGTGACACCACCGGAGGAGGGGCGCCGTCGAGATCAGCCGAACCGCTCGATCCGGATGCGCTCCACCGGCTGACCGGCCGTCAGGAGCAGCCGGGAGGCGTGCTCGGCGAAGGAGTTGGAGCCGCATATATAGGCCTCCCACCCACCGGAAGGCTGCTCGGCCAGGAGCGGCGCCACATGTGCGGTCGCCATACGTCCCACTGGCACACCCTCCGGCGCGCTCCGCGTGAACACGGGCGTCGTCTCGGCGCCGAACTCCCGGGCGTAGATGAGCTCCTCGGGACTGCGCGCGGACACCAGCAGCCGCAGCGGCACGGTCAGGTTCCGCGCCCGGTGGTGCCGGACCATCGACATCAGCGGCACGACGCCGGAACCGGCGCCGATCAGCAGCGCGGGCCGGTCGCCGGGCCAGGCGAAGAAGCCGCTCACCGGGCCCCGCACCTCAACCTGGTCGCCGGGCCGGGCGACGGTGTGGAACCAGCCCGAGACCTCGCCGCCCTCGACGTGATCCAGGGTCAGCTCGACGTGCCCGGAGTCGTCCGGCGGGGACGCGATCGAGTAATGGCGCTGGGCCGCATAGCCGTCCTCGGCGGTCAGCCGCACCATCAGGTGCTGGCCGGGCAGGTGCCCCGGCCAGCCGGGCACGGCGAACCGGAAGGTGGTGGCACGTGCGGTCTCGCGGCGGATCCCGGTCAGCGTGGCGGTCTGCCACACGGAGGCGGCCTGCTCGCTCACGGCGATGCGCCCGGGCACGGCGAACCGCGTGGCAGGCACGAACGTCTCAGTCACCGGAGTACCTCTGCTCCTGCCAGGGGTTGCCCCGCTCGTGATAGCCGTTCCGCTCCCAGAACCCCGGCTCGTCGTGATCGAGGATCCGCAGGCCCGCTATCCACTTGGCGCTCTTCCAGAAGTACAGGTGCGGCACCAGCAGCCGCGCCGGGCCGCCGTGCTCGGGGGCGAGCGGCCTGCCGTCGTACTCCCACACGATCCAGGCGCGCCCGCCGGTCAGGTCGGCGAGCGGGAGGTTCGTGGTGTAGCCGGTGTGCGAGTAGGCGACGGCATGGGTCGCCGACCCATGGGGCCGGACCACATCCCAGAACGCGTCCAGGGACACCCCCGCGAACCGCACCCCGAACTTCGACCAGCTCGTCACACAGTGGATGGCGCCCTCGTACGCCGACGGCGGCAGCCGGTGTGCCTCCTCCCAGTCCCAGGTGCGGGGCTCGTCCACCAGACCGTCGATACGGAACGTCCAGTCGGCGGGGGCGAGGTCGGGCGTGACCTCGGCGGACAGGACGGGCCAGTCGTCGCCCGCGTCGTACTGGCCGGGCGGCAGACCGGGGTCGGCCACACGTGGGCGCCCGGTGAAGCCTCGGGTGATGTGCATGCGGTGTGCCTCCGGGCCGGTTCCGACGGTGCCCCGCCGGGCCGGCGTGATCAGTGATTGCGTATTCAACGGTACGTGGGCGCGCTCCTGGTCGTGCTCAAGTGCTGCACCCCTGGTCGTGCCGACCGGAACCCGGGTCCGCGTTGTGGCGCACGAGGTAGTCGGCGAATCGCGACAGGTCCTCGGCCGGCCAGTGCGCCAGCCGCTCCCGGAAGGCCGCCCGGCGGCTCTCGGTGACCTGGGCCAGGATGCGCCGCCCGGCCTCCGTCAGGTGCAGCACCTGGACGCGCTGGTCCTGCGTGTCGGGGCGGCGTCCGATGAGACCGTCGCGTTCCAGCGCGGCCACCTGGCGGCTGACGGTGGACTTGTCCAGGGCGTAGTGGGCGGCCAGGTCGGTGGCACGGCACCCGTCGCTCTCCTCCAGGTGCCCGAGCAGCGTGTACGACACCAGCGACAGCTCCGGATGCATCCGTCCCGCCGCGGCACGGGCACGGCGGGCGAAGACCGTCATCTCCCGCTGGATGGTCTCCACGGCATCGGCCGGCTGCACCGGACCTCCTCACCACGTCGTTGCCCCGCCCTCCATGGTTGCATAGACCAACAACCTGTCCAACCGCCCGTCGAAGGAGGCGGCGGACCGCCGCGCCGTACCGGTCGGCAGGCCCGTCGGGTAGTGTGGCGGCCGGCTGTGGACGGACCCAGCCGTCGCCGAAACGAGGAGGTGAGACCCATTACCGCTGTGTCAGCCCGGGTGCTCTCTCCTCGATGTCGCGCGGATCGCCGGCCGTAGGCGACCGCAGGAGCGCCCTTCGAATCTCGAAAGGCTCCTGGCTTCCATGCCCTCCGTGTCTCCCGTTCCACCGTCCTTGCGTGACTCCGTCGTCGTCGCCCTGCGCACCGCGGGCTGCGTCTTCGCCGAGGACGAGGCCGAGTTGATCCTCGCCACCGCCCGCACCCCGGCCGAAGCCGCCGCCATGGTCGAGCGCAGAGTCGCGGGTCTGCCCCTCGAACTCGTCGTCGGCTGGGCCGAGTTCCGGGGCCTGCGCATCATCGTCGACCCGGGCGTGTTCGTGCCGCGCCGCCGCACCGAGTTCCTGGTCGAACAGGCCCTGGCCCGGGCGCCCGGCGCGGGTGTCGTCGTGGACCTGTGCTGCGGCTCCGGCGCCGTCGGCGCGGCGCTGGCCGCCGGACTCGGCCGCGTCGAACTGCACGCCGCCGACATCGACCCCGCCGCGGTGCGCTGCGCCCGCGGCAACGTCGCCGCAGCCGGCGGTCACGTCCATCAGGGCGACCTGTTCGAGGCGCTGCCCGGCGAGCTGCGGGGCCGTGTCGGCATCCTCGCGGCCAACGTGCCGTACGTACCGAGCGACGAGATCGGCCTGCTGCCGCCGGAGGCCCGCGCCCACGAGCCGCTGACCGCCCTCGACGGCGGCGCGGACGGCCTCGACGTCCTGCGCCGGGTCGCGGCCGAGGCGCCCCGCTGGCTCGCACCCGGCGGCTGCGTCCTGGTGGAGACCAGCCGCCACCAGGCACCGACCGCCCTCGACACCTTCGAACGCAACGGCCTGACGGCACACCTGGCGGTCTCGGACGAGCTGTACGCCCATGTGGTGATCGGCATCGCACCGTAACGGCCCGAGAGCGCGGCCCGACCCCGCGGTGCCCTGTCAGTCCGGTGCCGTCGCCCGCGCGATGAGCAGCGCCACGTCATCGAAGTTGTCCGGCTCGTGCAGGGTGCGCAGCAGCAGGTCGCAGACCTCCTCCAGCGGGCGGTCGGGCCCTTCGAGCAGGGACAGCAGTGTGGCGAGCCGGTCGTCGAGCGAGTCGCGCCGGGTCTCGACGAGACCGTCGGTGTAGAACACCAGCCGGTCGCCCGGCTCCAGGTCGACGGTCGTCGTGGAGAAGGCGACACCGCCGACGCCGAGCGGCACCCCGGTCGGCAGGTCGAGCAGCTCGGGAGGCCGGCCGGCCCGGACGCGCACCGGCGGCAGATGCCCGGCGTTGGCGATCCGGCACTCTCGCAGCTGCGGGTCGTGAACGGCGTAGACGCAGGTGGCGATGGCCTGTTCCAGACCTGCGGTGATCTTGTCGAGGTGTTCCAGGAGCAGGGCCGGATCGAGGTCGAGGGAGGCCAGCGTGTTGGTCGCAGTACGCAGCCGCCCCATGGCCGCCGCCGCGGGGATGCCACTGCCCATCACGTCACCCACCACGAGCGCGGTCTTGCCGCCGTCCAGACCGATCACGTCGAACCAGTCGCCGCCCACCTCGCTCGTGGCCCCGGCCGGCTGGTAGCGGGAGGCCACCTCCAGCCCGCCCGTCACGGGCGGATGGCTGGGCAGCAGGCTGCGCTGGAGGGTGAGCGCGGTGTCGCGGGCGCTCTGGTACCAGCGGGCGTTGTCGATCTGCACGGCGGCCCGCGCGGCCAGCTCACGGGCCAGCAGCAGGTCGTCCTCCGTGAACGGCAGCGGGTTGCGGGTGCGTTTGAGGTCGAGGGCGCCCAGCACCTCGCCGCGCGCGATCAGCGGCACCGCCAGATACGAGTGCACCCCGGCCCGGCCCAGCAGCTCGGCCGCCTCCGGGGACCGGGCGATGCGCGGCAGGTCCTCGTCCCTGACCTCCGGCAGCATCACGGCACTGGCCGAGCGCACGCACTCGGTGACGAGCCGGTCGGGCGCGTACCGGGCCACCTGCCCGGGCGGGTCGGCCGCCTCCAGCGCCTCGGCGGAGTCGTAGCCCTGGACCGCCAGCGCGCGGATCACGGCCGCCTCGGCCGGGCCGAGGCTGCTGCGCCGGCCCTGCACCACCGCGTCCAGCAGGTCGACGGCCGCGACGTCGGCGAGTTCGGGTACGGCCACGTCGGCGAGCTCACGGGCCGTGCGGTCCAGGTCCAGCGTGGTGCCGATACGGCCGGAGGCGTCGGCGATCATGGCCAGGCGGCGCCGCGCGGCCTCGGCCTCGATGCCCGCGCGGTACTGCTCGGTGACGTCGACGATCGAGACGGCCACGCCCAGCACGGTCCCGAAGGCGTTCTCCAGCCGGTACAGCGAGATCGACCAGGCGTGGTCGCGGTGCGGGTCGGCCGGGGTGCGTCCGATCGTGGACTGGTCGACGACCGGCTGTCCGGAGTCCAGGACCCGGCGCGCCGCGGCCTCCAGGGCGTCGACGTCCATCCTCGGCACCACCTCGCGGACCGTCCGGCCCAGGTGCTCCTCGGCCGGCACGCCGTTGAGCTCCTCCAGCGCCGGGTTGACCGAGACGTACCGCAGGTCGGTGTCCAGCACGGCCAGCCCGATCGGGGACTGGGCGATCATCCGCGTCGACAGCGCCACCTCGCGCTCCAGCCGGTGCACGGTCGACTGGTCGGCGCACAGACCGAGCGCGTAGACGTCCCCTTGGTCGTCCAGCAGCCGCATGTTGCGGAACTCCACGAGCCGCGTGGTGCCGTCCTTGCGGCGGACCGGGAAGGCCCCGGCCCAGCTCTGGCCGGTGCCCATGACGTCCGCGAACAGCTTGACCACGAGGTCGAGGTGCTGTTCGTGGACCATGATCCGGGCGGCGTACTGCCCCAGCGCCTCCCGCGCCTCGTACCCGAACAGCTCCTCGGCCTGGGGGCTCCACAGCACGATGCGACCCTCGGCGTCCAGGACCACGGAGGCCACGCGCAGGACGTCGAGCAGCCCGCTCGGCCGTGCCGGCGCGCGCACGGGCTCGTCGCCCTCGGCCACGGGGGACCCGCCTGCACTCATCCCACGCCCCGCCTTCGCCGATCTCGCGGCACGCCGTCACGGTGCCGACACCCCAAGTTCTACCGCGTGGGGCCGTCGATGGGAGGCCCCTTCCGTCACCTACCACCATCTCCCAACACGGAGCGGCCCGCTCCGTAGAGCCGTCATCACGGCAGGGGTACCGCCGGTAGTGCTCGGCAGAAGGTGGTGCTTTGCTGGGGTGGGGGCGGATATGCCACGAGAGGAGCGATCACGATGGACCGTGAGCAACCGCATCCCCACAACGTCTCGGTGGAGATCAGCGGGTGCAGCAAGCACGACGCCCGGATCGTGTTCGACACGCTCTGCGCCTGCTTCGAGTCCGACCGGTGCGCGGACGACGTACCGGAGGATCTGCACGAGACCCGCCCGACCGTGTGGCTCGGCACGTTCGATGTCGCCGACACGCACGAGGGCGCGCGACCGGGTCGGCTGTCGTCCTCCGTCGAGGCCGACCTGCACGGTGGTTACTGGGCGATCGAGCAGTTCCGCAGGAGGCTGGACTCGCTGTTCGCCGTGCGGGACATGAGTGCGGTCTCCGGTGACCAGGAGAAGGAACTGCACGTGCGCCTCGAAAGCCGGTGACCGCTCCTCACCAGCCGGTGAACGCCCCTCACGTCCCCAGCAGGCCGAGGACGGCCCGCCGGTAGACGGCGTGCACCACGGGCAGGTCCGCGAGGTGCACGCGTTCGTCCACGCCGTGGAGTCCCTCGTACGGCAGGCCGAAGCCGGCCGTGGCCGGAATGCCCTCGGCCGCCAGCAGATTGCCGATGTTCGACGGGCCCGCCGTCCTGGCCCGTACCCGCAGCCCCTCGCCCGCCGCGGCGCCCAGCAGCGCGGCGGCGGGCTGCTCGTCCTCGGCCAGCCGGTAGGGCGGCCAGGCCGCGACCGCCCTGACCTCGGTCGGCCGCGGAGCGGGCGACCGTTCGTCCAGCTCGCTCACCGCGGCCCGGACCAGGGCCTCGGCCGCTCGGGCGGCGAAGCCGGGTGTCGTACGGATGTCGACGCCGACCTCGCACAGGTCCGGCACGACGGAGAACCCCTCCCCGCCGTGGCAGAAGGTCACCGTCAGCTTCGGCGGCAGCGGGAACTCCCCGCTCGCGCCGGGCAGCGGGGCCTCGTCCAGCAGCCGTACGAGATGCGCCGCGCGCGACACCGCACCGACCGTCGCCCGGCGCGATCCGGAGTGCCCTGACGTCGCGTGCACGGCGATCCTGGCCCGCCACAGCCCGCGCCCGCCGACCACGACCTCCTCCAGCCCCGGGTAGCCGATCATCACCCCGGCCGGTCGGGCCGCCTCGGGGTCGGCGAGATACGCCCGGGCACCCCCGAAGCCGCCCGTGTGCTCGTCGGCGTCCAGCAGTACCGCGAGCCCGCCCCGCAGCTCACCGGCCCGGCCGTGCAGCTCGGCCGCGATGTGGCAGAACAGGGCCGCGGCGAGTTTCGAGTCGGCCGCGCCCCTGCCCCGCAGCCGGCCGTCGACGACGTCCCCGGCGTCGGGCGGGAAGGACCAGGCCGACTCGTCGCCGTACGGCGCGGTGTCCACGCAGGCGTCCAGCGCCCACCAGGGCCCGGGGCGGCCGCCCGCGATCTCCACCAGCAGCGCGACCGGGCGGCGGGCGTCGTCGTGGAGACGCCGGTGCGGCAGGCCCCGGCCGGCGAGCCAGTCCTCCAGGGCGGCCAGGACGGGTTCGTGGTCGTCGATGCCGGCGCGGCTCGGGCGGCGAATGAGCTCGCCGACCAGCTCCACCACGGAGGAGGAAAGGCCAAGATCCCTGGTCATGAACCTACTGTGCCCTCCATCACCTTGTGCAACTAGTTGCATAAACTGTCGGCGGTCCTCTACAACTACAGACACGACACCGCGCACGGAGGGCCCGATGAGCCGTTACCCGCACCTGCTGACCCCTCTCGACCTGGGCTTCACGACCCTGCCCAACCGGGTCCTCATGGGCTCCATGCACGTCGGTCTGGAGGAGGCCGAGGGCGGTTTCGCCCGCATGGCCGCCTTCTACGCCGCCCGCGCCCGCGGGGGAGTGGGCCTGATCGTCACCGGTGGCATCGCGCCCAACGACGAGGGACGCCCGTACGAGGGCGGCGCGAGGCTCACCACCGAGGCGGAGGCCGAGCAGCACCGGGTCATCACCGACGCCGTGCACCGCGAGGGCGGGCGGATCGCCATGCAGATCCTGCACTTCGGCCGGTACGCCTACCACAAGGACCTGGTCGCGCCCAGCCCGCTCCAGGCGCCGATCAGCCCCTGCCCGCCCCGCGAGCTCACCGACGCCGACATCGAGCGGACGATCGAGGACTACGCCCGCGCCGCCCGACTGGCCCGGCACGCGGGCTACGACGGCGTCGAGATCATGGGCTCCGAGGGCTATCTCATCAACGAGTTCATCGCCCGGCAGACCAACCACCGCACCGACCGCTGGGGCGGCTCGTACGAGAACCGCACGCGCTTCCCCCTGGAGATCGTGCGGCGGGTGCGCGAGGCGGTCGGCGAGGACTTCATCGTCGTCTACCGGCTGTCCATGCTCGACCTCGTCCCGGGCGGCTCGACGCTCGACGAGGTGATCACCCTCGCCAAGGCCGTCGAGGCCGCCGGGGCGACGATCATCAACACCGGCATCGGCTGGCACGAGGCCCGCATCCCCACCATCGCGACCTCCGTGCCGCGCGGCGCGTACACGTGGGTCACCAAGCGGCTCATGGGCGAGGTGTCCGTCCCGCTCGTCACCACCAACCGCATCAACACCCCCGAACTCGCCGAGGAGTTGCTCGCGGAGGGCGCGGCCGACATGGTCTCGATGGCCCGCCCGATGCTCGCCGACCCCGACTTCGTCATCAAGGCCGCCGCCGGCCGGCCCGAGGCGATCAACACCTGCATCGGCTGCAACCAGGCCTGCCTCGACCACACCTTCAGCGGCCTCATCACCTCCTGCCTGGTCAACCCGCGCGCCTGCCACGAGACCGAGCTCGTGCTCTCCCCGACCCGGCTGCGCAAGCGCGTCGCGGTCGTCGGCGCCGGTCCGGCCGGGCTGGCCTGCGCGGTCTCGGCCGCCGAGCGCGGGCACGACGTGACGCTGTTCGACGCGGCGAGCGAGATCGGCGGCCAGCTCAACGTCGCCCGCAAGGTCCCCGGCAAGCAGGAGTTCGACGAGACGCTCCGCTACTTCCGCACGCAGCTCGACTGGCACGGCGTCGACATACGGCTGAACACCCAGGTCACGGCCGGCGACGTCGACGATTTCGACGAGGTCGTCGTCGCCACCGGCGTCACGCCGCGCACCCCCGACATCCCCGGCGTCGACCACCCCAGCGTCCTCGGCTACCTCGACGTCCTGCGCGACGGCGCCCCCGTCGGCGACCGGGTCGCGATCCTCGGCGCGGGCGGCATCGGCTTCGACGTCGCCGAGTACCTCACGGACAGCGGCGACAAGGCGCACGAGAACCCGCAGGCCTATTTCCGCCAGTGGGGCGTCGACCTGGACTACCGCGCGCCCGGGGGCCTCGCCGCCCCCGAGCGGCCCGCCCCGCCGCGCACCGTCCACCTGCTCCAGCGCAAGACCTCCAAGGTCGGCGCCGGCCTCGGCAAGACCACCGGCTGGATCCACCGCACCGAACTCAAGCACCGCGGCGTCACCATGGTCCCGGGCGTCGGCTACGACCGGATCGACGACGCCGGACTGCACATCACGATCGACGGCGAGAGCACCGTGCTGGAGGTCGACACCATCGTGCTGTGCACCGGCCAGGAGCCGCGCCGCGGCCTCTACGAGGAACTGATCGCAGCCGGGCGCAGCGCGCACCTCATCGGCGGCGCCGACGTGGCCGCGGAACTGGACGCCAAGCGCGCCATCAAGCAGGGCACCGAGCTGGCGGCCGCCCTGTAGTGCGGGAACGCGTCCCTAGGATGAGGCCATGTCACTCCCGCACGCGATCCTCACCGCCCTGCTCGAGAAGCCGTCGTCCGGGCTGGAGCTGACCCGCCGGTTCGACCGGTCGATCGGGTACTTCTGGTCGGCGACGCACCAGCAGATCTATCGCGAGCTGGGAAAGCTGGAGACCGACGGACTGATCCGGGCCCTGCCCGCCGAGCAGCCGACGCGCGGGCAGAAGAAGAGCTACGAGGTCCTGCCGGCGGGCCGCGCCGAACTGGCCCGCTGGACCGCCGCTTCCCAGGACCCCAAGCCGCAGCGCGACGCGCTGCTGCTGCGGCTGAGGGCGGCAGCCGTGGTCGGCACCGCGGGCCTGGAGGCCGATCTGCGACGCCACCTGGAGCTGCACGAGCGGCAGCTGGCGGAGTACCAGGAGATCGAGAAGCGGGACTTCCCGCCCGGCCGGGACGGCACCGAGGACCGGCTGCGGCATCTGGTGCTCCAGGCCGGCATCGACCTGGAGACGTTCTGGACCCAGTGGCTCAGGCGCGCCCTGACCGACGTCGCCGAACTCCCGGACGGCGAGCCGACCCGCCCGGCCTGACCCGGACATGACGGCGGCCCGCCCGACCGGAGCGCTTCGGGAGGGCGGGCCGCCATGCGTACCGGATCAGAGCCGGTACGGCCTGTTGCGCCGGCGCACGTACCAGGCCGTCGCGAGGACCCCGGCCCCGACCAGCGTGCCGCCCGCCACGAGCGTGACGGTGCCGTAGTCCGTGGCGCTACCGCCGACCCCGCCCATGACACCGCGGGACGGCGAGGCCGAGGGGGACGGCGACCTCGTGGGGGAGGCCGTGGGAGAGACGACGACGGACTGCGTGCCCGCGGTGGTGCCGTCCGAGCAGATGACGATGACGGTGTACGTCCCCGAGGTGACGTTCGACCAGGCAGCGGACTGCCTGGTCGACGTCCCCGACAGGGTCACCTGGCGCCCCTGGGCGAAGCTGCCCTGACTGCTGGTGAGAAGCGAGGCGGTGCCCCAGCTGCCGTTGATCTGGGTGCACGCGCTGGTCGTGACCGACACCGTGGAACCCGTGGTGCTCACGGAGATGCCCGGGCCCGCGGCAGCGGGCACCGCGGCCAGGGCGAGGGGTAGCGCGGCGGCGGCTGCCACGGTCAGGCCGGAGCGGAGAACTGGCGATGAGTTGCGCATGTGGACTGCCCTCCGGCGGCACGGTTGGCGGTACATCCCTTGCGCCGCCGAGGATCGGGGAACGCCCGTGCTGCCTCAGGGTCAGCCAAAGCGCCCGCGGCCCCGGACGCACGCCGGGTGCCCCCGTGCAGGTGACGGGTTCCCACGGCCGGACCATGCCGAGGAGCGCGTCAGCGCCCGGGGCCCGTCGTCACCGTCCGCTCCGTCGAGAAGCCTCCCCAGGTGCCGTCCGGCAGCATCGCCCGGACCCGGACCCGATGGCTGACACCGGCGTCCCTTCCCACGTAGAACCTGTACGTGGCCCGGTCGCGCGGCGTGTCCCCGCCGTACACCAGAGAGGTGGCGGGCCGGCCGTCCAGATGGATCTGGTACTCGGTGACCTCACCGTCCACGCGCGGCGGCACCCAGCTCAGGTCGACGTAGTACGCCCCGTCCGCGCGGTGGCTCGTCGCCCGGAAGCCGGTGGGGGCCGCCGCACGGCCGTCGTCCGTGCCCGGCGTGGTGACGCGGACGGCGGGAGCGGCGGGGGAGACGTTCCCGGCCGCGTCCCTGGCCCGGACGGTGAACGAGTAGGCCGTGCCGGGCCGCAGCCCCGTGACCACGGCGGCCGTCTGGGACCCGCTCACGCCGTGGATCTTCGCGTCCCCCTGATGGATGTCGTACGACGCCACGCCACGGTCGTCCGTAGAGGCGGACCAGGACAGCTGGACCGCCCGGCTGCCGGCCGCCCGGCCGTGCGGCGTCGACGGGCGGGTGGGTGCGGAGCGGTCGTCCGCGACGGTCGCGGGTGTCCTCACCTGGACCTCCCGGCTGCGCGGCCCCGGCCGCCTCTCGGCGTCCCGTGCCCGCACGGTGAAGACATACAGGGTGGAGGGCCGGAGCCTGGTGACGTCCACCATGTGCTTCGAGCCCGGCACTTCCCTGACCTTCGTGGTGCCGCGATAGACCTCGTAGGCATCGGCCCGGGCGGTCGTGTTCCACATGACGTGCACGCTCGTCGCCGTGCCCGCTGTTGCGGTGACGCCTGTCGGCGCGCCGGGCGGAGCACCGCCGTCCCCTTCGCCCGTGCCGGTCCACCCGCAGGAGGCGACCAGGACGAGAGCCGCGCAGAGCGCAAGGCGACGGAGGTGGGAGGGGAGAGAGGAAAGGCCTCGCACGACACTGCCTCCCGGGACGGCACTCGGGAATGGTCCGGACCAATATGGCGCGGTCGGCGCGACCACATCAAGAGGGCGGATGCGATGAGCCCTCCGTGAGGGCGTCACCTCCCGCCGTTGGTGACCACCCGGGAGAGTTACGTATGCTGAAGTACCTCACGGCCGAACTCCTGGCGGACACCAGGAAGTTCGGGCCTGTCGCGCGGACCGCTGTCGTCGCAGATCCCGCGCCGGCGCGGGTGGCCGGGGAAGCCCGAGTCCTTACGCGGACTCAGGCCCCCGGCCCCTGTCGGAGGTTGGGGCCGTGCACCGTCCGGCCCTCCAGCGGTGGCCGGGTGGTCATCCCGGGGCCAGATTGGCTGAGTGCCCGTCAGGTTCCCCAGAGAGGCTTGTCTATCGTGCGTGTCCAGTCGCTCACACTGGCCGCGGCCAGCGCCGCCCTGCTCGCCCCGACGACACCGCCCGCCGCCCCGCCCCAGGCGGCGTGGCGCGCCGCCCTGCCCGCCCCGACAACACCCCCCGCCGCCACACGCCAGCCGGCGACGTGGCGCGGGAACCCCGTCAGCGCCGCCGACCTGCTGGCCGAGGTGCGCAACTGCACCCCGGTCTCCCGCGGCCGGTACCGCAGCGACAGCGGCGTCCCCGCGAGCATCCCGGTCTGCGGCACCCGAGACGCCGTGTTCTGGAAAGCCGACATGGACATCGACTGCGACGGCCGCCCCGGACCCCGCTGCAACCGCCGCACGGACCCGTACTTCTCCGACAGCACTGCCTACGCACAGTCCGACGGCCGCCCCCTGAGCGCCGAACGCCTCCCCTTCATCGTCGTGCCCGCCCCCAGCCGCATCTGGGACTACCGGGAGCACGGCGTGGGCGGCGGTTCGGTCGTGGCCGTCGTCCACCGGAACCGTGTGCAGTATGCGGTCGTCGGCGACACGGGCCCGCAGGACGTCATCGGAGAGGCGTCCTACGCCACCGCCACGGCCCTCGGCATTCACGCCGACCCGCAGGGCGGCGGCACACCGTCCGGCGTCACCTACATCGTCTTCAAGAACGCCCGCGTGTCCCCCATCGAGGACCACGCGGCAGCCGTGACGACGGGGGAGCGGCTGGCGAGGCAATTCGTCGGCACGCCGCTGGGTGAATGACCGAGCGTCAGGAAGCCGCACGTAAACTCTGCCGCCCGCTCACCCGCTCACCCGCCGGCCGAGACCGGGCACGCCGTTCTCCGGCGCGCCCGGCCCTCGTCTCACACCTTCCGATACGTGTACGCCTCCGCGGCGGCCGACTCCACCGCCGCCAGGTCGGCCCCGGTGGCCGCCGTGACGACCGCGGCCACGGCTCCCTCCACGAACGGAGCGTCCACCAGCCTCGTCTGCTCCGGGAGTTCGTCGCCCTCCGCGAGCAGCGCCTTCACGGTCAGCACCGCACTGCCCAGATCGGTCAGCACGGCGACGCCGGCACCCTGGTCGACGGACGCGGCCGCCGCGGCGATCAGTTCGGCACTGGTGCCGAGCCCCCCGCCCTCGGTGCCGCCCGCCGGGGCCACGGGCACCGCCGGACCGCCGCCCGAGAGCCCCTTCGCCAGCTCGGCGACCGACGCGGCCACCTCCGCGCTGTGCGACACCAGCACGATTCCCACCAGCCGCTCGTCACTCACCGGCGGCCTCCGCGAGTCCGGCGACGAGCAGCGCCGCCGACGTGGCACCCGGGTCCTGGTGCCCGATGCTGCGCTCGCCCAGATAGCTCGCCCGGCCCTTGCGCGCCTGCAAGGGCGTCGTCGCCACGGCGCCCTCCTCCGCGGCGCTCCGGGCCGCCGTGAACGAGTCGCCCAGCGCGTCCACCGCGGGCACCAGCGCGTCGATCATGGTCTTGTCGCCCGGCGCCGCACCGCCGAGGGTCATGACCGCGTCCACCCCGGCCCGCAGCGCCTCGGCCAGCTGCTCCGCACTGACCTCGGCGGCATCCCCGAGGGCCTTGCCGGTACGGCGAAGAAGCGTCCCGTACAGCGGCCCCGAGGCGCCGCCGACCGTCGAGATCAGCTGGCGCCCGGCCAGCGTCAGGACCCCGCCGGGCGTGTCGGGAGCCTCCTTCTCCAGGGCCGCCGTCACGGCCGTGAACCCGCGATGGAGGTTGCTGCCGTGGTCGGCATCCCCGATGGGGGAGTCGAGGACGGTGAGCCGTTCCGCCTCGCGATCCACGGACGCGGCGGTCACCGTCATCCAACGGCGGAAGAAATCGGCGTCGAGCACTGGATCTCCTTGCCTGGTAGGTACGTGGTGATCCTCTACCCCTTCCGCGTCACACGCCCCAGCGCAGACCCGGTGTCTTCACCGGCGCGTCCCACAGCCGCAGCATCTCCTCGTCGGCCTGGCACACGGTGACGGAGGCGCCCGCCATGTCCAGGGAGGTGACGTAGTTGCCCACGAGAACGCGGGCGACGGGGACGCCGCGGGCGGCGAGCACCCGGTGCACCTCGGCATTGAAGCCGTACAACTCGAGCAGGGGAGTCGCGCCCATGCCGTTGACGAGGACCAGCACGGGATTGCGCGGCCTCAGGTCCTCCACCACCGCCTCGACGGCGACCTCGGCGATCTCGCCGGACGTCATCATCGCCCGCCGTTCCCGGCCGGGTTCGCCGTGGATGCCGATGCCCAACTCCAGCTCGCCGGGCGGCAGATCGAAGGTGGGGCTGCCCTTGGCCGGTGTGCTGCACGCGCTCAGCGCGACACCGAAACTGCGGGAGTTCTCGTTGACCTGCCGGGCGATGGCCTCCACCCGCTCCAGCGGCATGCCCTCGTCAGCGGCGGCGCCGGCGATCTTCTCCACGAACAGGGTCGCGCCGGTACCGCGCCGCCCCGCCGTGTACAGGCTGTCGGTCACCGCCACGTCGTCGTTGACCAGCACCTTCGCGACCTGGATGCCCTCGTCCTCGGCCAGCTCGGCGGCCATGTCGAAGTTGAGCACGTCACCGGTGTAGTTCTTCACGATGAACAACACCCCGGCCCCGCTGTCCACGGCGGCGGCCGCGCGCAGCATCTGATCGGGCACCGGGGAGGTGAACACCTCGCCGGGACAGGCCGCCGACAGCATGCCGGGCCCTACGAAACCCCCGTGCAGCGGCTCGTGCCCCGAGCCACCGCCCGAGACCAGCCCCACTTTCCCCGCCACGGGAGCGTCCCGCCGCACGATCACCCGGTTCTCCACGTCCACGGTCAGCTCCGGGTGGGCAGCCGCCAGACCACGCAGCGCGTCCGCGACCACGGTCTCCGGGACGTTGATCAGCATCTTCACGGGTACCTCCTGGTGAGACTGGTACGTGCGCCTCTGGCCTTCATCCTCGCAGCCCGGCTCAGGCTTGACCAGTTGTCGATCTTGGCGTTTCCCGGCCCTCGACAGCGGTTCGCGGCGGCACTGATGGCGACTCGACGCCGACTCTGCCGACGGATCGTCAGGTACCCGATGTACCGAGCTGTTTTGACGGCTTCTTGACGGCCCCGGCACGCAGACTCCCATGAACACTGCCGGGAACCGGCAATGCGCGGCCCGGGCCGGATCGGGCAGCATGGCTCGCGGGGAGCACGGCGGATCGCCTTGGTGCCGGACACCGGCAGGTGCCCGGCACCAAGGCCCGGAACGAACGCGCATCGCCGGAGACGACTGAGACACGCCGCCGGGGGAGGGGACCACGAGGTGCGCACCCTTCTGGCAGCGGCCACGGGCCCGCCCACGATCCTGCTGACCGCCGCACTCGTCGTGGTCGTCTGCTTCTGGCTCCTCGCAGCCGCAGGTGTCACCGACGTCGGCAGCTCCGACGCGGACGTGGATCTCCGGGTCTGGTGCATGGGCGGGGTGCCCGTGACGGTGGCCTTGTCATTGCTGACCCAACATGAACAAGATCGCGCAACGCATCCAGCCCGTCATGAACCACACCGAACTGGCCGCGCTGATCGACGGCCACCACACGGCCGAGACCCGGACCCTCACCACCGGCGCCGAGTCCAACCCGCTGAGACTGGCGGAGCTGCGCGGCACCCTCACAAGTGAACAGACGCTGCGCTGGAGCGAGCTGAAGTAGTACGCAGCCGGACGCTGGGGGACCGGACGACGACCCCCTCGTCCGCGCCGTGGCCACCCTCGGGCTGCTCACCGACCGGATCGCGGCCGTGGAGACGGCGATCAACCGCGCGGCCGACCCACGCCATCCGATGGCCAATCCCCTCGCCGAGGCCACGTGGTCCGCCCGGCCTCGGCGAACGGGGACCAGTGAGGTGCCGCGCGGACGTCCGGCCCGGCGGCACGGGGCAGGCGACTCACCCGGCAGCGGTCAGACGCCCTCGGCATTGCCGGAACGCGGCCTGCCGGGAAAGATGTCCGGAGCGCATCAACGGGGGGATCTCCATGACAGGGCAGCACGGGCCCGAGGAGTACGGGAAGTACCTGGACGGATACGCCGGCCTCCTCGGAGACGCCTCCGCGACCGGCCGCCGGCTGACGCGGGAGGAACTGGACTCGCGCCGCGCCCTGGGCGAGAAGGCCGCGGAGGCCGGTCTCGGACTGCGCGCCCTGGTCGCCGCCCACATGGCCGAGGCCCGGGCGAACTGGCCGACCGGGAACGGTGTTTCCGTGGACAGTGTGCTCGCGGCCGCCGCCCAGGCCATGGACGCGTTCGCCGAGGGTTACGAGCGGGCCCAGCGGCACGCCGTACGCCAGGAGGAAGCCTCCCGCCGGGAGTTCATCGACGACCTGCTGTACGGCCGAAGCGACCTGGGCCGGCTGGCCCAGCGCGCGGAGCGCTACGGACTGCGCCTGTCGTACGAACACGCGGTCGCCGTGGCGCGCGGCACGACTGCCTACGACGAGGGAGATCCGGCCCTCCGGGAGGTGGAGCGCGCGCTGATCAGCCGGTTCGGTGACCGCAGCATCCTGCTCACCACCAAGGACGGACGACTCGTGTGCATCGCCCCAGGCGACCAGGACGAGGTCCTCGCGTACTTCGCGAAGCAGGCGTTCGCCGCCACGGGCGGGGGACAGGTGGCGATCGGCCGTCCACAGCCCGGCGCGGCAGGCGTCGTCCACTCGTACGAAGAGGCCCTGAACGCCCTCGACCTGGCCGAACGACTGGAACTCGACGAGCCCGTGCTGCGCGCCGCCGACCTCCTCGTCTACCCGGTCCTCACCCGCGACCGGCAAGCCATGGCCGACCTGGTGCACAGCGCTCTCGGTCCGCTGCGCCAGGCCCGCGGCGGTGCCCAGCCGCTCCTGGAGACCCTCACGGCGTACTTCGATTCGGGCTGTGTGTCCGCGGAGGCGGCGCGGCGGCTGTCTCTGAGCGTGCGCGCCTTTACCTACCGCCTGGAGCGCATCCACAAGCTCACCGGCGCCGATCCGTCCGACCCGGTCCACCGGTACACGCTGCAGACCGCGGTGATCGGGGCCCGGCTGCTGGACTGGCCGGCGAAATCCATCTGAGAGGTGACCCGCACCAGGACTCTTACGAGACTCTGACGCGACCGCCGTTCCGCATCGGCGCACCATTCCCTCCGGCCACGCTGTTCACGTCCGCAGTCGCGGACTTCGCCGCGCGGGCGACGCAGGGAGAGTGCGGAACGGACGTGAACATGCACAGCAGCCGCAGGGGCCACCGGGCCAAGTCCAGGACACGGCGCATCCTGTTCGGCGGCGGGGCCCTCGCCATCACCGGAACCGCCACGGTGGCTGTCTCCCTGGCCTCGGCCGGTCAGTACTCCGGCTCCGCTGCCGGGGCCGATCACGCCGTCTTCGTCCAGGGCAACGAGTTGGACGGCAACACCATCCACGTGTTGGCGCGGGGTGACGACGGCAGCCTGAAACCCGCGGGGGCCTACGGGACCGGCGGCAAGGGCGGTGACCAGGTCGACGCCCCCACCGATTCGTTGGCCTCGCAAGGCTCACTCGTCTACGACGACGCCTCGGGGATGCTGCTGGCCGTCAACGCGGGCAGCAACACGGTGACGTCGTTCCGTGTCGAGGGACAGCAGCTCAAGGATCGGCAAGTCGTCCGATCCGGTGGGTTCCCCGCCGGCATCGCGGTGCAGGGCAAGGTCGCGTATGTCATGAACGCGGACGGCGAGGGCAGCGTCCAGGGCTTCAGGATCACCGGTGAGGGGCTCAAGTCGCTGAAGGGGTCCCACCGTTCCCTGGGTCTGGACAACGAGGACACACCGCGCTTCGACACCTCGCCGGGCGAAGTCGAGTTCACCCCGGACGGACGCAATCTGGTGGTCACCACGAAGGGCAACAACACCGTCGAGGTCTTCCCGATGAAGCGCGACGGTCTGCCGGCCGTCTCGGAACCCGTCGTCAACGACTCCTCGGGTGGTGTTCCGTCCGCGATCAGCTTCGACCGGAGCGGGAAGCGGATGCTGGTCGCCGAGGCGGAGAGGTCCACGGTCACCACGTACCAGGTGAAGCGTGACGGAAGGCTGAAGGTCCTCCAGGAGCCGCTCGCCCACGGCCAGGAGACCCTGTGCTGGCTGGAGCGCGCGGGTAACTACTTCTACGGCGGAAACACCGGCAGCTCCACCGTCACCGGCTATCGCACGGACAAGCACGGCACGCTGAGCCTGACCAACGAGGTGGGCATCGCGACTCCGCCCTCCGCCAATTCGCAGGGCGTGATCGACCTTGCCGTGACGGAGGGCGAGAAGTTCGTCTACGTCCAGAACGCCGTCTCCGGAACTGTCGACGGCTTCCGCGTCGAAGCCGACGGTGCTCTCACCAAGGTCACCACGGCCGAGGGGCTGCCCGCCTTCGACGAGTCCGGCATGGAGGGCATCGCCGCGGTCTGAGAAGGGTGAGGGGTGTCAGGACCTGTCCGTCGGCCGGCCCACGAGGATCGCGACGAGCGCGCCGGCCAGCACTGCCCATGCCAAGGCCGCAGCCCCGGCCTGTGACCAGCCCGTCGCGGCGACGGCCACGGCCGCCACCAGCCCGGCGGCCGTGGCAGGGCCGCTCGTCGCGCACGCCCACTGCTGACGGACGCTGCCCGGCCGGCGCAGCTCGGCGATCGCGGCCCTGATCATCAGCGCGGCGACCACGACGACCACCGGCAGCAGCGACCCGGCGCCGTTCACGAGGCGGCGCGGGCCACGTCAGCTGTCGCCCGTGGCGCTGCCGGGCCCAGAGCTGGTCCGCTGGTAGATGTCGGGGATGCCGTCGGCGTCCTCATCCCGAGTCTCCTCTTCCCACAGGCGGCGGTAGACCCCGTTGCGGCGCTTGACCAGCAGTGCTGCCAGGGCCGCGGCGATCAGTGAGCCGAGAAGCACGGCGGCCTTGATGAGCTCGGCCTCGGCCGGGCCGGGGAAGGCCAGTTCGCCGATCAGCAGGGCGACGGTGAAACCGATCCCGGCGAGCACCGCCAGGGCGAACACATCGGCCCAGGCCAGGTCGGGGTTGAGACGGGCCCGGGTGAAGCGCGCGGCGAGGTAGGTGCCTGCGAAGATGCCCAGGGTCTTTCCGGCGACCAGGCCGAGCACGACCCCCAGCGGCTCCGGCTGGGTGAACACCTCACCCAGCGACCCGGTGGAGACCGCGACGCCCGCGGCGAAGAGAGCGAAGAGCGGTACGGCCACTCCTGCCGAGACAGGGTGCAGCAGGTGGGAGGTCCGCTCGGCCGGGGAGGCGTCCTCACCCTTGTCGCGGGTGGTGCGCAGGATGAGGCCCATGGCCACCCCGGCGACGGTGGCGTGGACGCCTCCGTTGTACATCAGCGCCCAGATGGTCAGGCCGAGTGGCACGTACCACCACCAGCCGCGCACGCGGTACCGCTGGAGCACGTAGAAGACGACCAGCCCGGCCAGGGCTCCGGCGAGGGCGACGAGATTCAGATCACTGGTGAAGAAGACCGCGATGACGAGGATCGCACCGAGGTCGTCGACGACGGCGAGGGTGAGCAGGAAGGCCCGGAGGGCGGAGGGCAGGTGGGTGCTGAGGACGGCCAGGACCGCGAGGGCGAAGGCGATGTCGGTGGCCATGGGCACGGCCCAGCCCTCCAGGCCGCCCCCGCCGGCAGTGGCGGTCGCCGCGTACACGGCGGCCGGCACCACCATGCCGCACAGCGCGGCGACAACCGGCAGCGCGGCCGTGGCGGGCGTACGCAGCGAACCCACGACGAGCTCGCGTTTCAGCTCGATTCCCGCCACCAGGAAGAAGATGCTGAGCAACCCGTCGGCGGTCCAGTGCTCCACCGACAGATCGAGACCGATTGCGCCGATGCCGAAGTGGAAGTCGCGGATCTCCTCATAGGTGCCGCTCCACGGGCTGTTCGCCCACACCAGCGCCACCACGGCCGCTGCCAGCAGGACCAGTCCGCCGACGGTCTCCGTCCGCAGGGCCTGGGCCACCGCCGACCGCTCCGGCCACGGCAGAAGGCCGAGGAAAGTGGAACGCTCGCGCGGCGCAGCAGCCATCAGACAGACCTCCGGGGCATCGGCATGAGGGCATACGCCCCTTCGACGCCGACCAGACTTCCCGGCACACCCCGCGTGCGGCGCCCGCTCGGGCGGGCCGCTGACGCGTTCCGCACACCCTAACCGTCCGCTCGTGATCACGCCAGATGCCGTTTCACCTGCCTCAACACACAACGATCGGGTCCGTACACACCAAGGCGCGAGGTGTATACGGACCCGATCAGGAGCCGGGCCGCGGGGGCGGTCAGGCGGTGGTCTTCGCCGACTCCTGGTCTTCGTCGTCATCGGTGATCTCACCGGCGTTGCGGGCGCGGACGAACTCCAGGAAGGAGTTGAGCTCGCGCTTGACGACGGGGGCGAGGAGATACAGGCCGATGATGTTGATGACGGCGAGCATGAAGAGCACCGCGTCGGCCATGTCGATGAGGGTCTGCAACGTCAGCAGCGAACCGGTGATGGCGAACAGGGTGTAGACGACCTTGTACGTCAGCTCGCTGGCCCTGCTGCGGCCGAAGAGGTGCGTCCACGCCTTGAGGCCGTAGTAGCCCCAGGTCAGCACGGTGGAGATGGCGAACAGCAGCACCGCGACGGTGAGGATGTACGGGAACCAGGGCAGGACCGTCTCGAAGGCGTCGGAGGTGATCGTGACGCCGCCGATGGAGTCGGGGTCCTTGCGGGCCTCGGCCCAGCTGGCCGGGTTGGCGATGACGATGGTCAGCGCGGTCATCGTGCAGATGACGACGGTGTCGATGAACGGCTCCAGCAGGGCGACCAGGCCCTCGCTGGCGGGGTGCTTGGTCTTCACCGCGGAGTGGGCGATCGGCGCGGAGCCCAGACCCGCCTCGTTGGAGAACGCGGCCCGCTTGAAGCCGATGATCAGCGCGCCGAGCACACCGCCGGCGACACCCTCGGGGTTGAAGGCGCCTTCGATGATCGTGCCGATGGCGGCCGGAACAGCGGTGACGTGCACCAGGATGACGACCAGGCAGGCCGCGATGTAGATGCCGGCCATGGCGGGCACGAGCCTGCTGGTGACGTTGGCGATGGAGCGGATGCCGCCGAGCAGCACGATGCCGACGAGCGCGGCGACGAGGATGCCGAAGAACAGCGCGCCGGCGGAGGAGCCCATCAGGCCGTCCTCGCCGCCGGTGACGGAGACCAGCTGCGCGTAGGACTGGTTGACCTGGAAGAGGTTGCCGCCGAAGAGGCCGAAGAACAGGATCATGAAGGAGGCGAGGACCGCGAGGACCTTGCCGAGCTTCCTGCCGTTCGCGCCGAAGCGGTCGGCGAGGCCCTTGGGCAGGTAGTGCATCGGGCCGCCGGAGACCGTGCCGTCGGCGTGCACCTCGCGGTACTTCACGCCGAGGGTGACCTCGACGAACTTGGACGCCATGCCGAGCAGACCGCACAGGATCATCCAGAACGTCGCGCCGGGGCCACCGATGGAGACGGCTACGGCCACACCGGCGATGTTCCCGAGGCCGACCGTGCCGGAGACGGCGGCGGTCAGCGCCTGGAAGTGGTTGACCTCACCGGCCGACCCCTTCTCGTCGTACTTCCCGCGCACCACGTCGACGGCGAGTCTGAACTTTCGGAGCTGTACGAACCCGAACCAGCCGGTGAAGACCAGACCGGCGACGACGAGCCAGGCGACGATGAGAGGAAGGTCCGTTCCGCCGACCGGAACGGCGTAGAAGACGACTTCCACCAGCCACTTGGCTATGGGCTCGAAGAACTCGCTTACGGCTTTGTCGACGGACTCGGTCATGGAGTCGAGTGACACAGTGGCTACCTCGATGGTGCTGGACCGGGACACAGGGGGAATGCCACCGGCTGGTGTGCGGTCTCTGAACGAACGGCGTTGTCCGATCGGCGACACTGGGCCCGCGGTCCGCGGACGCGGACCGTGAACGCCCTGGTCCTGCTGCCCGTGCATGCCGACCGCTCCGCGCTGCGGCGATGAGCGGTGCCACCTGCGGAGTTGCGTAGTTCTACCACGGTCTTTACTCACCCTTTAGTGACGTGAGTCACATAACCTTCAGTTACTCTCGAAAGTGCCAGCGAGCGATATCGGACCGTTATGCGGAAGCCGAGATCCGTTCATCGGACACCTATTGCCGGCGGCGGTGACTCCAGCCCGGCAAGTCCGCGACGTGCCGGGGGTAGGGATCTTCGCGATGTGGGTAAAAGGGATGCAAAAGACCCTTCCGGGCCCGTACCGCTGAGAGGGGGCGCGCGATGGATCCATGGCTGATCTGGTTGATCATCGCGGGCGTACTGGCTGTGGCGGAGATCTTCACCCTGACCGCTGCGCTCGGGATGCTGAGTGCGGCCGCGTTGGTCACGGCGGGTTCTGCCGCGGTCGGACTGCCGTTGCCTTTCCAGTTCTTGGTCTTCACCGCCGTGGCGACCGTCACCCTGGTGTTCCTGCGTCCCATCGCGCTGCGCCACGTACTCCAGCCCCAGGTGGCACGGTTCGGGGTGGACGCCCTGGTCGGCAAGGGTGCCTATGTCGTCTCGGAGGTGACGGGCCTGGGCGGCAGGGTTCGTATCGACGGTGAGGAGTGGACGGCCCGCGCCTTCGACGAGACGCTGGTGATTCCTGCTGGAAAGACCGTCGACGTCATAGAGATCAGTGGCGCCACCGCCATCGTCTACCCACGGGACTGATGACCATGGAAGCCTCGGCGTTCTTGATTGCCGGCCTGATCGTCGCGCTGTTCGCGGTTTTCACCGTGGTGCGCGCGGTCCGTATCGTTCCCCAGGCCCGTGCTCGCAACGTCGAGCGACTCGGCCGCTACCACCGGACCCTGAATCCCGGCCTCAATCTCGTCATTCCGTACATCGACCGGGTTCATCCGGTGATCGACCTTCGGGAACAGGTCGTCTCCTTCAAGCCGCAGCCGGTCATCACCGAGGACAATCTGGTCGTCGAGATCGACACCGTCCTTTATTTCCAGGTCACCGATCCGCGAGCGGCCTTCTACGAGATCGCGAATTTCCTGCAGGCGGTCGAGCAGTTGACCGTCACCACGTTGCGCAATGTCGTGGGATCCATGGACCTGGAGAAGACTCTCACCTCGCGCGACACCATCAACAGCCAGCTCCGCGGTGTTCTGGACGAGGCCACCGGTAAGTGGGGGCTGAGGGTCAACCGGGTGGAGATCAAGGCCATCGACCCGCCGCAGTCCATCAAGGACGCGATGCAGAAGCAGATGCGAGCCGAGCGGGACAAGCGAGCCGCCATCCTCGGGGCCGAAGGACAACGCCAGTCGCAGATTCTCACCGCCGAAGGCGACAAGCAGGCCGCCGTCCTGCGCGCGGAGGGCAACCGCACGGCCGCGATCCTCCAGGCCGAGGGCCAGTCCCGGGCCATCGACGAGGTGTTCCAGGCGGTGCACCGCAACGACCCCGACCCCAAGCTGCTCGCCTGGCAGTACCTCCAGACGCTGCCCCAGCTGGCGCAGGGAGCGGGCAGCACGTTCTGGGTGATCCCCAGTGAGGTCACCTCCGCACTCCAGGGGGTGTCCCGCGCTTTCAGCGAGGCACTGCCCCCGTCGCCGGCCACCCGCGAGAAGCCCACGGACGACATGGCTGCCCAGGCCGCCGACGACACGGCGCAGGCAGCACAAGCCGCTGCCGCGGCCCTCGCCGACGCAGCCAAGGTCGATCGCGTCAACCCCGAATCCCTCCCGTCCCGGCCCCCTGGCTGACAGCGGCCGGGTGTGCCGCAGGGGCAGGGGGCAGGGCTTCGGCCCCGGCCGGGGCCGGTCAGGGAATCACGACATGCTGCTCTCCGTGCCGATCAGGTCGGTGACGGCCCGTATGCCGCCTTCGGCGAGAGCGGCGCGCTGTCTGTCCGCTCCGGTCCCGCTCTGGAGAAGCCGGTGGACCAAGGCCGTCACCTGCCGGGTCGCGCCGGACGCGTCCAGTGCCGGTGCGACGTGCCGCAGGAGCTGGTACAGCACGTCGCCGGCCCTGCGCGGCCGGCCGCTCGGGCAGATCAGGGTGTCGCTCAGACCGTGCCGGGCGGCATGCCACAGAGCGACCTGGAGAAGCTCCGGCGCGCAGTCGGGCACAGGCGCCCCGGCGGCCGTTTCCGCGATGGCGGTGTCCACGAGAGCGTGGGTCATGCCCGCGAGCATGACCGCGTCGTCCGCGCGTAGTTGAACGTCCATACACCGCACCTCGACGGTGGGGTAGCGGGCCGACAGGCGGGCCTGCCAGTACAACTGCCCGCTGTCCGAGATCACACCGCTCTCCAGCAGTGCCGTCACGCGCCGGTCGTAGTCGTCCACGTCACGGAAGAACGGGGGCGCGCCGCTGACCGGCCAGCGGCCGAAGATCACGGTGCGCCAGCTGGCGAAGCCGGTGTCGTGGCCGTCCCAGAGCGGGGAGTTCGCCGACATGGCCGTCAGGGTCGGCAGCCAGACCCTGATCCGGTTCAGCACCTGCACGCCCGTCTCCCGGCTGGGCACGGCCACGTGCACGTGCATGCCGTTGACCAGCTGCTCCGCCACCAACTGGGGCGCCTGCGTGAGCATGGCCCGGTAACGGGCCTGGTCGGTGACGGCCACCGGGTGACGATGGCGCAGCGGAGGCGTCCCGCATGCGGCGATCCGGCAGCCGTGCGCTTCCGCCGCCGCCCCGATGGCGTGCCGCAGCCGCAGCAGGTGTCCCCCTGCCTCCTCCAATGTGCCGCACACCGGCGTGGCCACCTCGACCTGCGCCTGGAGCAGCTCGCACTGCACCTCCTGGTCGGCCACGAGATGCGCCAGACCCGCCGCGGCACGCACCTTGTCGGCCAGGGGTACCGGCAGCCCGGTAACCGGGTCGAGGAGCAGGTACTCCTCTTCCACACCGATCGTCGTCATCGGCCACCCTCTGTTCTGCCCCGTCGCCGGGACCGGATCGCGCAGCGTCGGCCGGACGCTGTCGGCTGGACGCTCGCGTGTGCCCCGAGTGCCGCGGCGACGGCATGGCAAACCATGGCAAAACGGGATGCTGCGGTGACTCGGCGATGCCGGGTACTCGTTCCGCCGCGGAGGCGGGCAGGAGTGTCCGGCTCGGGCGGACTTGAGGAGGTGCGAGATGGGACTGCGCAATCACGTGGTGGTGGTGACCGGAGCGTCCAGCGGGATCGGACGGGCCACGGCCGAGGCGTTCGCGCGCAGGGGCTGCGCCGTGGTGCTGGCCGCGCGACGCGAGGAGGCGCTGGAGGCGACGGCCCGCGAGTGCGCGAAGCACCGGGGGGCACGGACACTGGTCGTGCCGACCGACACGACGGACGCCAAGGCGGTCGAGGACCTGGCGCGGCGTGCCGTGGAGGAGTTCGGCCGCATCGACGTCTGGGTCAACAACGCGGCCGTCAACGCCTTCGGCCGCTTCGAGGACGTGCCGCTGGAGGACTTCCGCAAGGTCCTGGACGTCAATGTCATGGGCTACGTGCACGGGGCCCGGGCGGCTCTCCGGGTGATGCGGGGGCAGGGCACGGGGACGTTGATCGACATCGCGTCCATCGTGGGTGCCGTGGCGCAGCCGTACAGCCACCCGTACGGCATGTCCAAGCACGCCGTCCGCGGGCTCGGCTCCAGCCTTCGGCAGCAGCTCCGGGTGGAGGGTGTCAAGGGCATCGAGGTGTGCACGGTGCTGCCCGCGACCATCGACACGCCGCACTTCCAGCAGGCGGCCAACTACACCGGGCGCAAGGTCGTGGCCATGCCGCCCGTGTACAGCCCCGAGCGCGTCGCCCGGGCCGTGGTGCGACTCGTCCGCCGGCCGCGTCGCGAAGTGGTGGTCGGCCCCGCGGGCCGCGCACTGGTACGCCAGGCCCGGATGGCACCCGGACTCGCCGAGCGGGCCATGGCACGGCAGACGGACAAGACCCACCTGTCCCACGACGAGGAGGCCCCGGCCACGCACGGAGCGCTGCACGTACCGGCCGAGGGCGAGGGGTCGGTGCACGGTGGCTGGGGCGGACGACGGCGCACCGCGCTGCGCAGGACGGCCGTCGCCGCAGCGCTGGCGGGAGCGGCCGTGGCCGCCGGGCGGCGGGTGACTCACGGCCCGGCGGGCGCCTGAGGGGCTGCGTACGGGCGCCGTGACGGATCACGTGCCCTCACACGGTGGCCACGCACTGCGGCCCGGGTCGCCCGTCCTCGGCCGTCTTCCCGTCCTGGGCGGGTCCCGGTCGTCCTCATGTCGTCGTCCCCGACATGTCGTCGTCCCCGACCCGTCTTCCCGTCCCGGGCGGGTCCCGGTCGTCCTCATGTCGTCGTCCCCGCCATGCCGTCTGCCCCGGTCCCGGTCGCAGGCGCCGGAGCACGGACGGATTCGATGACGAACCCGCTGCGCGCAGGTGCCGGAGCGCGGGTCAGCGGGGTGCGCAGGTCCTGGTCGGGCACGTCGCACTCCAGCCGGGCCGGCTTTGGCCCGAGGGCCGCAGCAGGGCGACCGTGACGTCCTCGCCGGGGCGGCGGTGACCGGCGGCGCGGTCGCCGCCGCCCTGGTGATCAGTTCGCCGCGCGCGGGCGGCCGGTCGAGGAAGCCCTGCGGTCCGAAGGTGTACGGATCGCCCCGGAGGGCGGGATCGTGGTAGTGCCCGTACAGGTCGAGCAGCACCATCGTGCCGGACGGAATCGGTTCTCCCCGCCACTCCAGGTCGGTGATGGCCCGGCCGGAGCTACCGGCTCATCCGGCCGGTTTCCCGCGCCGGACAGTGACGAGGAACAGTTCCGCCCCGGACCATGCGCTGCGCGATTCCCCGAAATCGGCATCCGCGACCCGCTACGCCTGTACGGCGTCACGGCCGCGGGTTCGTGCGCTGCCACCGGGGACGTGCGTCCTGACCACGGCGCCCGGCGACCGACGCGCAGCGCGGGCACTGCCGCCGTACGCGGTCCGCCGCACCGCCGGACTCCGGGAAGGTGTCCGGCCAGGTGACGTGCGGGAAGCGGACCAGCCGGGAGCGGCTGAGGGACAGTCCGCAGACGGTCTGGTTCAGCCCCGGCTCCCAGGCGTGCACCTCGCCGGACGGCAGGCGGCGCCGGCCTTCCTCCTCGTCGGTCCACTGTCCGGACGCCGCGACGGCATACTGCTTGACGCGTGCCATGGCGTGCCTTCCCGGATCAGCCGGCCGCGTGGTCGACGCGCAGCCGCACCTGCTCCTCGAGGCGCTGAAGGCTGGTGTCCAGGGCGTCACGGACCATCGTCTCGCCGGGGTCGTGGCTGTCGTCGAAGAACGACAGGTGCACCGTCACCTCACTGGCTCCGCCGCCGATCCCGGCGACCTGGAGCCAGCCCGTGTAGCTGCCCTGGTCGCGGGTGCCCCATTCGAGCCGCATCTGGTCGCGCTGGGCACGCAGCAGGGCGGAGGTGTCCTCGTCCGTGCGGTCCTCGTGCACGGTGACCGCGGGCAGTTCCTCGGCCTCGACGTGCAGGGCCGCCGGCAGCCAGGTGTCCAACTGGCCGATGTTCGCGGCCTGGTCGAAGACGTGCTCGGGCTGTGCGGGCATCGTGCGGGAACGTTCGTACTCGGTCATCGCGGCACCGGCCTCGCTTCGGGTTGGTTCAGCGCACCGCGTTCCCGGCGTGCCCGGCCGTAATCCCTCGGGCCCGTTTGCCGTCGGTGCCGGTGGGGACCCGGCTGAGCATGAGCGCAACGCCACGCCGTCGGCCGATGGGGCAGAACCGGGTCCTGTGGCTGCTGGACCGCCTGGAGCGGGAGCCTCGGGCCGATGCGGTGATCTACTCGCTCCGCAGGGGCGTGCGGGCCCTGCCGCTGGGGCGCGGCCGGGATCTGCTGCACGGCAGATGGCTGGGGCATCCGGTGCATCCGCTGATGGTGCAGGTGCCGATCGGAAGCTGGCTGTCGGCGGCCGTCCTGGACCTGCGGCCCGGCCGCTCCCGCGAGTCGCGGATGCTGGTCGGCGTAGGTCTGGCCGCCGCCGCGCCCACGGCCCTGGCGGGCTGGGTCGACTGGGCGGACCTGCACCGTCAGCAGCAGCGCGTCGGGCTGGCGCACGCCCTGAGCAACTTCACGGCCGTCGGCCTGTACGCCGCCTCACTCACGTGCCGCGTCAAGGGACGCGAAGCGGCGGGCCGGGCGTACGGCTTCCTGGGGCTGACGGCGGTCGGACTCGGCGGCATGCTGGGCGGCCACCTGGCCTACCGGCAGGCGTCCGGCGCCAACCACGCCGAAGAGGTTCCGCACGTCGTCACGGAGGGCTGGCACCGGATCGGCACCGTGGACGAGTTCCCGGCCGGTCAGCCGGTGCGGCGCGGCGTGGACGATGTGCCGGTGCTGGTGGTACGCGAACCCGGCGGGGCGATCCACGCGCTGGCCGAGCGGTGCAGCCACCTCGCGGGACCGCTCTCCGAGGGCACCGTCGCCGACGGTTGCGTCCAGTGCCCGTGGCACGGCAGCGTCTTCCGCCTCTCCGACGGCTGGAACGTACGCGGCCCGGCCACCGCTCCCCAACCCGCCTTCGAAACCCGGATCACCGACGGCCATGTCGAGGTACGCCTGCGCCACCAGGACGGAGGGGATCATGAGGCGAACGACCGGGATCTGGTCGGGCAGGGGAGCGGAACACGACCAGGTGCCGCACGTGGACACGGCGACAGCGACTGACAGCCGCCTCGCGCGACGGCTCCGGGGGTTTCTCCACCGCACCCGACGGAACTATGCGGCAGGGCATGACCGGCCGTTGGGCGGCTATCTCGTGGCCATGGCGGGCTTCGCGGCGTACACGGCTTCCTGGACCACGGCGGTACGGCGCCACGGGCGCCCACTGCCCGAGCGGCCCGAGCCGTGGGACGTGGTGCTGACCTCGGTGGCCACGTTCCGGCTCAGCCGGCTGCTGAGCAAGGCATCGGTGACCAGCCCGCTGCGGGCCCCCTTCACCAGGTACGTCGGCCCGCAGGGCCCCGCCGAACTGCACGAGGAGGCGCGCCCCGAGCACGGCAAGCACACCGCCGGCGAGCTCGCGACCTGTCCGTTCTGCCTGAGTGTCTGGGTGGCCACGACCCTGACCGCCGGCCGGCTCCTCTGGCCCCGCCCGACCCGCACCGCCATGGGCACGCTCACGGCCCTGGCCGGTGCGGACGCGCTGCAGCTGGCGTACAGCGCGCTGGTGACCCGGACGACCGGCGACTGACCGCGGGAACGCTGGATTTTGCAGAGCCTGCATTTTTGCATTCCCCGAAGAAATGACGGAGGGGAACCCGGCGGGCGTCGGGCTGCGTGAGTGCAAGAAGCGGGCGACCCGCGCTGCCCTGGTGGGGCGGTCGCGGTGCGCCTGGCGGCGGAGCACGGGGCGCAGAACGTCACCGTCGACGCGATCAGCGAGGCAGCCGGGGTGGTCAGACGGGGAGTACGAACGGAGGGTGCGTGCCGTTGAGGAAGTAATCCCCGACATCGCGGAGCCGGTGGGCTACGGGTTCGTACAGGGTGTGGGTCCGGGCGTTGCGCCAGAAGCGGTCGAAGCCCAGCCGCGAGGACGCGGAGCGGGCGCCGATGATGTCGAGGGCACGGGCGGTGGACTCCTGCACGGCTCTGGACGCGGCGGCTTCGGCCATGGCGACGAGGACGGAGATCTCCGCGTACTCGTCGTAGCCGAGGTCTTCACCACGGGCCAGTCCGCCGTGCACGGCGTCCCGTGCCTGGTCGGCGAGGGCGGACGCGGAGCGGGTGAGTACGGTGAGTTCCCCGTAGGCGGTCAGCACCTGCGGGTCCTGGGGCGAGCCGACCGGCCAGTCCGGGTGCCAGTGGGACTGGCCGGTCCTGCTGTACTCACGGGCCTCGGCGAGCACTCCCTCCGCCATGCCGAGACGGAGTTGCGCCGAAAGGAGACGCCCGACCGGCGACACCAGGGCAGTCAGGGGTGACAGAACGTCCTCGTCCGCGGCCAGTGAGCCCAGGATGTCGTCGGCGGCGATCGGCGAGGCGTCGAACTCCACGGTGCCGCCGGCCGCGAGCCGTTGCCCGAAAGGGTCGGCGTCGCCGTCGATCGCCACGCCCGGAAGGGCGGGATCCACCACGACGGCGAATGGTTCGCCCGAGTCGGCCCGCACCGCCCGCACGGCGAGGCGGTCGGCGACCAGGACACCGGCGGCAAAGCTCTGACGGCCGGTCAGCGCAAAACCCTGCCCGTTCCTGACAAGTGTCAGAGCCGGTTCCTGACGTGCCAGACCACCACCCCAGCACCACTCCTCCGCCGCGGAGCGCCGCTCCAGCCGGGCGGCGAGAGCCGGTTCGGTGAAGAACCGGGCGCTCCACGACATGAAGTAGTGACAGCCGAGCAGTTGACCTATCGCGCCGTCGGCCGCGGCGATCTCCCGGACCACCGCGTACGCCGTGGGCCAGTCCGCGCCGCCGCCCCCGAGCCCGGCCGGTACGAGAAGCGTCAGCAGTCCCGACTCCCGCAGCCGTGACACCTCGTCGAACGGGCGCTTGCCCGCCTGGTCTCTGGCCACCGCGTCCGTGGCCAGGTCGTCCGCGGTCTCGCCGGCCACGCGCAGCCAGTGCGCGTTCCCGGGCCCGGTCCGCTCGGGCTCCACATCGGAGCCGGACGGAACAGGGGCAACGCCCATGGCAGAGGTCTCCTCAAGTCGATGCGTGAGGCGCGCACATCATCCTGTGCAGCGCGTTGGGCGCCGTCATTACTTCCCTAGTAATTCTATAGGGAAACTAGGGAACGTAGGGAGGTCGTGCACGGCCAGCACGCGGGAAACCACGGCGGAGCCGCGCTGAGGGTCGCGCGTTGGTGACGCCGGATGCGGTCACGACCTGACCGCATCCCGTGCGACGGTGATCGGGCAAGCCGCCCGGACCTCTCGAACCACGGGTCGGCACACGACTCGAAGGCCGAGGTGCTCCGTTGACCGTTCTCGATGCCCGGGCGCTCAACCGCGCCACCCTCGCGCGGCAGTTGCTCCTCGACCGCGCCGACCTGCCGGTGTTCGACGCCGTCGCCCACCTGTGCGGTCTCCAGGCCCAGGAACCGCAAGAACCGTTCATCGGGCTCTGGTCCCGGCTGCGGGGGTTCGAACCGACGGTGCTGTCGGAACTGCTGACCGGGCGGCGTGTAGTGCGGACCCATCTCATGCGCCGCACGGTTCACCTCGTCACCGCCGACGATCTTTTGGCCTGGCGGGCCCGCCACGACGCGATGCTGCGCCAGCGGGTGCTCGGGACGTATCGCCGCGAGCTGGAGGGGGTGGACCTCGGGGAACTCGCGGCGGCCGGGCGGGAGGTCATGGCCGACGGCGAACCCCGCTCGATGGGTGACCTCGCGCGAGCCGTCGCCGACCGCTGGCCGGCGGCGGGGCACCGGCCACTGGGCGAGATGCTGGTCGCCGGCCTGCTCCCCATGGTGCAGTTGCCCCCGCGCGGGCTGTGGCGCACGACGGCGGGAGTGCGCTACGCCCTGGTCTCCTCCTGGCTGGGGCGCGAGATCGACCCGCCGGTCCCGGACGACTCCGACCCCGTGGGGCAGACGCTGGTACGGCGTTACCTGGCCGCGTTCGGACCCGCCGCCTCGGCCGACCTGCGCGCCTGGTGCGGCCTGGCGGGACTGCCGGCCGCGCTCTCCGCCGTGCGCGAGGAACTGGTCGCCTTCCGCGACGAGCGCGGCCGTGAACTGCTGGACCTCCCCGACGCGCCGCGCCCCGCCCCCGACACCCCCGCGCCGGTGCGGTTCCTGCCGGCGTTCGACAACGCGATCCTCGGCTACCACGACCGCGGCCGGATCATCGACGACGCCCACCGCGGCCTGTCGGTCGAAGGCGCCCGCGTCGTCCTGGTCGACGGCCGGGTCACGGCGACCTGGACCGTCGAGGCGGACACCGTCCTGGTCACCCCGTTGCGCCGCTTGTCCCGGGCCGAGCGCGGCTCCGTCGCCGAGGAAGGGCGGGCGCTGGTGTCCTTCCTGTCCGGTGACGAGAGCGACCGGGTGCGGATCGCCGCACCTTCCGGCTGAGCCATACGCCGACAGCGGCACGGTTCAGGCGCACACTGGAAGGGTGCTGCCGGTGCTCACGAGGGGGTGTCGGCCGATGAAGACGTCAGAGCGTGTGACCGTGCGGTGGTGGCGGTGGCGGCGCAACGCGCTCAAGCGGCGTGTCGATGTCGTCGAAGCCTGGGTGGTGCTCGCCGGCTGGGTGTTCGCCCTGCTCGGCGGTGTGGGCGCGGGTCTGATGGCGGCGGGCGCTGTCGAGCGGGCCGTCGAACGGCAGCGGGCCGAGACCCGTCAGGTCTCGGCGGTCGCCGTCGAGGACGCGCCGGGACCGTCACCGGCCCGCGCGGCGAGCGACCACCGGGTGTGGGCCAAGGTGCGGTGGACCGCGCCGGACGGCTCGACGCAGACGGGCGAGGCGCGGGTGCCGCCCCGGACTCCCGCCGGGAGCACGATCCCTTTGTGGGTGAACAGGAGCGGTGACATCACGACCCCACCGGTGTCCGAGGGCGAGGCCTGGCTGCACACGACCATGGGCGGCGGGCTGGCGGGCGCCCTCGCGGGCGGGGTGGTACTCGGCGCCGCCTGGCTGACGCGACTGTCCCTGGACCGCCGGCGCATGGCGCAGTGGGACGCGGAATGGAAACGGATCGACACGCGGCGCGGCTGGAAGACGGGCTGACCGGGCACCGGCCCTGACGCCCGCGCGGCGGCTTCCGCCCGGCGGGGCACGGGAGTGCGGCCTGCGCCGCTGACCGACGGGGTCGCTCGCGCACCGTGCCTTCGCATGGCGGGCAGGGAGGCGGGGTACGCCGCCGGCTGGCGGAGCCTTTCGCGCGCCGAACCTCTGCACGTCGGGCACGGGGGCGCAACCGTACCCCGTCGGCCAGCGGGGTCTTCCGTACGGTGGGCACGGAGGTCGGCCGTACGCTGCCGACCGGCGCGGCCGCTCGCGCACCGCGCCTTCGCAGGGCGGCGAGGAGCGCACGGCTGCAGGCCGCGGGCTGGCGGGGCCTTTCGCGCGGTGGGTGTTGGTAGGGCGGGTACGGGAGTGTGGCCGTGCGCCGTCGGCTGATGTGGTGTGTCGCTTGCGCGGGGCTTGCGTATGGCGGGTATGGGGGTGTGGCCGTATGCCCGCTGGCTTGCCGGGTGTGTGGTGCGCGGGGTTTC
>NZ_DF968317.1:0-20048 GCF_001270025.1 Streptomyces azureus
ACTGCCGCCGAACCGCACCACCTGGTCGGACATCCGCTACCGGCAGCGGGACGGCATCGGCTTCCTGTCCTTCTCGTTCCCGGGCGGGGCGATGAGCACCAACCACTGTCGCAGGCTGCTCGCCGCCTACCGGTACGCGCTCACCCGCTCCACCTCGGTGCTGGTGCTCGGCGGCGCCCGCGACTTCTTCTCCAACGGCATCCACCTGAACGTCATCGAGGCGTCGAGCGACCCGGCGGGCGAGTCCTGGTCCAACCTCATCGCCATGAACGACCTGGTCGAGGCCGTACTGCGCACCACCGACCGGCTGGTGGTGGCGGCGCTCGGCGGCAACGCGGCGGCCGGCGGTGTCATGCTGGCCCTGGCCGCCGACGAAGTGTGGTGCCGCTCGGGCAGCGTCCTCAACCCGCACTACCGGAACATGGGCCTGTACGGATCGGAGTTCTGGACGTACTCACTGCCGCGCCGCGTGGGAGCCGAGACGGCCGAGCGGCTGACGAGCGAGGCGTTGCCGGTGAGCGCCGCGAAGGCCGCGCGGATCGGGCTGGTGGATCGTCTGGTGAACGCCCAGGCACGGGAGTTCACGACCGAGGTCGAGCGACTGGCTGCCGCGCTCGCCGACGACCCGGACCTCCCACGCCGGATCACCGCCAAGGCCACCGCACGCCACGCGGACGAGCTCCAGCGGCCCCTCGCCGAATACCGGCGGACCGAACTCGCCCGCATGCGCGCCATCTTCTTCGACCCGCAGGCCCCCTACCACGCGCTGCGGTCCGCCTTCGTCCGCAAGGTCCCGAGCGGCTCCGCCCGGCCGCTCGCGACCGAAGGGGCGCGATGAGCGCGCGGCTGCTCGTGGCGGGCGTCGGCAACATCTTCCTCGCGGACGACGCCTTCGGCCCCGAGGTGATCCGCGCCCTGGACCAGCGTCCGCTGCCGCCCGAGGTGCGGGTACGGGACTTCGGCATCCGCGGCATGGACCTCGCGTACGCACTGCTCGACGGCTACGACACGGCCGTCCTGGTCGACGCCGCCGTGCGGGGGCACGAGCCGGGCACCCTGTCGCTGATCGAGCCGGACCTGCCCGGCCGCGCCGCGGTCGGCGCCCCGCCCGAGGCGCACGGCATGGACCCGGCGAAGGTCCTCGCCCTGGCCGCCCACCTGGGTGACGAGCCGCTCCCGCGCGTCCTCGTCCTGGCCTGCGAGCCGGAACTGCGGGCACCGGCCGACGAGGACATCGCCCCGGGTATCAGCGCGACGGTGCGCGAAGCGGTCGGGCGGGCCGTCGCGGCCCTGCACGCCATGGTTCCGGTGCTGCTGGCCGACCCCGCGGCCACGCCCCGGTTGAGCCGCCCGGACGAATCCCCCGCCCTGTCCCCGCCGGGCTGCCGGACACCGTGAGAGACGGCGCCGAGGATCGGTGGCGGACCGATTTCCCTACCGACCGCGAGGAGCGGCGCCCATGTGCGATTCCGTGGACGAGGTCACTCAAGCCGTCCTGGCGAAGAACGACGGTCTGGCCGCGGGCCTGCGCGACGAGCTGACCCGCCGCGGAGTGAGCGTGGTCAATCTGCTGTCCAGCCCGGGCAGCGGGAAGACGGAACTGCTCGGGCGGGTGCTCGCCAGGGCGGTGGAGCGGGGCCTTCCGGTGGCTGCGCTCACCGCCGACCTGGCGACCGAGAACGACGCCGACCGGCTGGCCCGGTCGGGAGCGCCGGTGAAGCAGCTGCTGACGGACGGGCTGTGCCATCTGGAGGCGCGGCAACTGCGCGGCCACGTGGAAACCTGGCTGCCCGAGGACACCTCGCTGCTGTTCGTGGAGAACGTCGGCAACCTCGTCTGCCCGGCGTCCTACGACCTCGGCGAGAGTCTGCGGATCGTGCTCATGGCGGTGACGGAGGGCGAGGACAAGCCGCTGAAGTACCCGACGGCCTTCGGGTCCGCCCATCTGGTGGTGCTGACCAAGACCGACCTGGCCGGGCCCGCCGGGTTCGACGGGACCGCCTTCGACGCCCACGTCCAGCGGGTCAACCCCGGGGTGGAGGTGCTGCGGTCCTGCGCCCGCACCGGCGCCGGCGTCGACGCTCTTCTGGAGCGGGTGCTCGCCGTACGGGACGGGGCCCCGGTACACCGGCCTCCTCTGGCGCCCCGCCCGCACACCCACACCCATGAGGGCGCCGAAGCCGGCCTCGTCCCGTGACAGCGCCCGCCACACAGGCGGTGCGCCGCCGCGTCACCGTGCGCGGCACCGTGCAGGGCGTGGGGTTCCGCCCCTTCGTGCACCGCCTGGCCACCGATCTCGCCCTCGCGGGCTTCGTGAGCAACACGGCGAGCGGAGTCCTCATCGAGGTGGAGGGCCCGCCGGACCGTGTCGCCGGCTTCTGCGACCGGCTGGCCACCCAGCCACCGCCGTTGGCCACCGTCACCGGCGTCGGGTTCGAGGACCTGCCCGTCAGCGGCGCCGGCGGCGCCTTCACCATCCGTTCCACCGACCGTTCCCCCGGCCGCACCCTGCTCCCGCCCGACACGGCGTCCTGCGCCGACTGTCTGCGGGACCTGACCGATCCGGCCGGCCGCCGGCACCGGCACCCGTTCGTCACGTGCACCCACTGCGGGCCCCGCTTCACCATCGCCACGGGCATGCCGTACGACCGGGCGGTGACGACCATGGCCGGCTTCCCGATGTGCGCCGATTGCGCCCGGGAGTACGGCGACCCCCTCGACCGGCGTTTCCACGCCCAGCCCGTGGCGTGCCCCCGCTGCGGCCCCCGGCTGCGCCTGCTGCCGGCGCCGGGGAGCGACGTCCGCCCGGCACGGGAGGCCGGCGCACTCGCGACGGCGCGGGCTCTGCTGGCCGCCGGGCGGATCGTCGCCGTCAAGGGTCTCGGCGGCTACCACCTGGCGTGCGACGCGACCGACGCGCGGGCCGTCGAGAAGCTGCGCACCCGCAAGGCGCGCGGCGGCAAGCCGTTCGCGGTGATGTGCGCGGACCTGGACGCCGTACGGCGGATCGCCGTGCTCTCCACGCCCGAACTGGCCGCCCTCACCAGCCCCCGGCGCCCCATCGTCCTGCTCCGCCGACGGGCAGAGCAGGCGGGCCTCGCGCCCGGCGTCTGTCCCGGCAGCCCCCACCTCGGCGTCATGCTGCCCTACACGCCCGTGCACACCCTGCTGTTCGGCCTGCCCGGAGATCCGCCGGGACCCCGTGTACTGGTCATGACGAGCGGCAACCGCTCCGGCGAACCGATCGTCACGGACGACGACGAGGCACTGACCCGGCTCGCCGGGCTGGCCGACGCGTGGCTCGCCCACGACCGGTCCATCTCCTCGCCCTGTGACGACTCCCTGCTGCGGGTGCGCCCGGACGGCACCGAGCAGGTGCTGCGCCGCTCCCGGGGGTTCGTGCCCCGCCCGCTGCGGCTGCCGGTCCCGGTGCGGCCCGCGCTCGCCGTGGGCGGCGACCTGAAGAACGCCCTGTGTCTCGGCGAGGGCGACCATGCCTGGTTCGGCCCGCACATCGGCGACATGGGGGATCTGACCACTCTGGAGGCGGCCCGGCGGGCGGAGGCGCACATGCGGTGCCTGACCGGTGTCGCCCCCGAGGTCGTCGCCACGGACCGGCATCCCGGATACCACTCGGCGAGGTGGGGCGCCCGGCTGGCCGGGCACGCCCCTGTCCTGGTCCAGCACCACCACGCGCACATCGCCTCCGCGATGGCCGAGCACGGCCTCGACGGCACCGCACCCGTGATCGGCGTCGCCTTCGACGGCACGGGCTACGGGGACGACGGCACTGTCTGGGGCGGCGAGATCCTGCTCGCCGACTACACCGGCTTCCGGCGCTGCGCCCACCTCGCCCCCGCCCCGCTGCCCGGCGGTGACGCGGGCGTGGCCAACCCGTGCCGCCTGGCGCTGGCCCGGCTGTGGGCGGCGGGCCTGCCGTGGGACGCGGGCCTGCCGAGCGTGACCGCCTGCACGGCCGACGAACTTGCGGTTCTGCGGCAACAGTTGGCGCGCGGTGTGGCCTGTGTGACGACCTCCAGCATGGGCCGGCTCTTCGACGCCGTGTCGTCGCTCGTCGGCGTGTGCCATCGCGCGGGTTATGAGGCCCAGGCCGCCCTGGAGCTGGAGGCCACCGCCGCTGCGGCCTGGGACGCCGATTCGTCGGCGTACGCCTTCGCCGGCGATCTCGACCCGGCGCCCGTACTCGGCGCACTGATCGCCGATCTGCGGCGCGGCACCCCGGCCCCCGTGCTCGCCGCCCGCTTCCACCGCGCGGTGGCACGGGCCGTCGCTGAGATCTGCCGGCGTGCGCGCCGGGGCACCGGCCTGGCCACCGTCGTCCTCAGCGGCGGGGTCTTCGCCAACGCGCTTCTGGAGGAGGAGTGCACACGGCTGCTGGCCGACGACGGCTTCGCCGTGCTCCGCCACGGCGAAGTACCCCCGAACGACGGCGGATTGGCCCTCGGCCAGCTGGTGGTCGCGGCGCACCTACGACAGGAGGAGTGACCCATGTGTTTGGCAGTGCCCGGCAAGGTCGTGGCCATCGACGACAGCGCGGATCCGCTCACCGGGCTGATCGACTTCGGCGGAGTGCAGAAACAGGCGTGTCTGGAGTACGTGCCTGACGTGCGGGTGGGCGAGTACGTCATCGTGCACGTCGGCTTCGCGCTCCAGCGCCTGGACGAGGAATCGGCCCTGGCCTCGCTGAAGTTGTTCGAGGAACTGGGGCTGCTGGAGGAGGAGTTCGGCGACGCCTGGGAGCAGGCGGCGAAGGAGGCGGGAACGGCGTGAAGTACATCGATGAGTTCAACGACCCCGATCTCGCCCGGCGGCTGCTGGACGAGATCCGGGCCACCGCGACCCGGCCGTGGGCCCTGATGGAGGTGTGCGGCGGGCAGACCCACTCGATCATCCGCCACGGCATCGACCAACTGCTCCCCGACCAGATCGAGTTGATCCATGGCCCTGGCTGCCCCGTCTGCGTCACACCGCTGGAGGTCATCGACAAGGCGCTGGAGATCGCCTCGCGGCCCGGGGTGATCTTCTGTTCCTTCGGTGACATGCTCCGGGTGCCGGGCACCGGCCGCGACCTGTTCCGGGTCAAGGGCGAGGGCGGCGACGTCCGCGTGGTCTACTCGCCGCTCGACGCCCTCGAGCTCGCCCGCCGCCACCCGGACCGGGAGGTGGTGTTCTTCGCCATCGGCTTCGAGACCACGGCCCCGGCCAACGCGATGGCCGTGCACCAGGCGCGCCGGCTGGGGCTGGGCAACTTCAGCCTGCTGGTGTCGCATGTGCGGGTGCCCCCGGCCATCGAGGCGATCATGACTGCCCCCGAGTGCCGGGTACAGGGCTTCCTGGCCGCCGGGCACGTGTGCAGCGTGATGGGCACGGCGGAGTACCCGGAGCTGGCCGAGCGGTTCGGTGTGCCGATGGTGGTGACCGGGTTCGAGCCGCTGGACATCCTGGAGGGCATCCGCCGGGCGATCCGCCAGCTGGAGCGTGGCGAGCACCGGGTGGAGAACGCGTATCCGCGTGCTGTGCGCGAGGAGGGCAATCCGGCCGCCGTGCGCATGATCGAGGAGGTGTTCGAGGTCACCGACCGGTCCTGGCGGGGCATCGGGCGGATCCCGGCCAGCGGCTGGAAGCTGACCGACGCATTCCGCGCGTACGACGCCGAGCACCGCTTCGACGTCACCGGGATCCGTACCGAGGAGCCGGCGGAGTGCCGCAGCGGTGAGGTGCTCCAGGGGCTGATCAAGCCGACCGAGTGCGCCGCGTTCGGCACCACCTGCACCCCGCGCACCCCGCTCGGCGCCACCATGGTCTCCAGCGAGGGCGCCTGCGCGGCCTACTACCTGTACCGCCGGATGAACGCCCCGACACCGCAGACCGGCGGGGCCCCACAGGAGGAGGTGGCTCCCGTTGCCTGAGCAGCTCGCCGATGTGGTCGACCCGGCCGCCTGGACCTGTCCCGCCCCGCTGCGCGACCAGGGTGTCGTGGTGATGGGCCACGGCGGAGGCGGAGCACTGTCGGCGGAGCTGATGGACCAGATCTTCACTCCCGCCTACGGCAACGCCACCCTGGCCGGTCTCGCCGACTCGGCCGTCCTCGAACTGGGCGGCGAACGGCTCGCCTTCTCCACCGACTCCTACGTCGTCCGGCCGCTGTTCTTTCCCGGCGGCAGCCTGGGCGACCTCGCGGTCAACGGCACGGTCAACGACCTGGCGATGAGCGGTGCGCGGCCCGCGTACCTCTCCGCCGCCTTCGTGCTGGAGGAGGGGGTCGAGCTGACGGTCGTCGAGCGGATCGCGCGCGCGATGGGTGCGGCGGCCGAGGCCGCGGGCGTCGCGATCGCCACGGGTGACACCAAGGTCGTGGAGTCCGGCCACGGTGACGGCGTCTACGTCACCACCGCCGGTGTGGGGCTCGTGCCCGACGGCGTGGACATCCGGCCCCAGCGTGCGCGGCCCGGGGACGCGGTCATCGTCAGCGGGCCGATCGGGCTCCACGGGGTGGCGATCATGAGCGTCCGGGAAGGGCTGGAGTTCGGGGTCGAGGTCGCCAGCGACACCGCGCCGCTGGCGGATCTGGTCGCGTCGATGCTGGCCGTCACACCCGACATCCATGTGCTGCGGGACCCGACCAGGGGTGGCCTGGCGGCGTCCCTCAACGAGATCGCCCGTGCTTCCGGGACCGGTGTCCGGCTGCAGGAGCGGGCCGTTCCGGTGCCGGACGCGGTGGCGAACGCCTGCGGCTTCCTGGGGCTCGACCCCCTCTACGTCGCCAACGAGGGCCGGCTGGTCGCCTTCGTACCGCCGTCGGATGCGGAAGAGGTGCTGGCCGCGATGCGTGCCCATCCGCAGGGCGCCGGGGCCACGCTGATCGGCGAGTGCGTCGCCGAGCACCCCGGCATGGTGGTGGTCGCCACCGGCCTCGGCGGGACGCGGGTGGTGGACCTGCCGCTCGGGGAGCAGTTGCCGCGCATCTGCTGACCAGCGCACAAGGGCCCCGCCGACGTATCGGCGGGGCCCTTCGCTATGCCGTGGCCGGTAACGGCTCGATCCCGGCGATCTCCAGCTCCCGGCCGCTGCGCAGGTCGCTGGAGGGCCGGTCGCAGCGCGGGCACCAGAAGAACGGGGGCATGCCCACCGGGAACTCCTCGGCGCACGGGCCGCACCAGGCCCGCGCGGGAACCTGCTCGACCACGAGCCGGGCCCCGGCGAGGGCAGTGCCGTCGCGGGCCACCTCGAAGGCGAAGTCCAGGGCGTCGGGGACGACGCCCGCCAGTTCGCCGACCCGGACGGTCACCGCCGAGACCGCCTCGGTCCCGTCCGCCCGGGCCAGCTCGCCGGCCCGCTCGATGATCGCGGTCGCGATCGACAGCTCGTGCACGGCCGGCTCACGGATACCGGTGGCCCGCACGGAACCCGCCGGCCATCCGCCAGATCCGCATCTCCCGCCTCAGGCTGGGAAACTCCCAGCACAACAGGGCCAGGGCCACACCGCCCACCAGGACGGCCTCGGCCTTCAGCACCCGCTGTCCGCTCATCCCGCCTCGTCTTCGCGCGACGGGTCTGCGTGCTCGTCGGACCTTCATTGCGGCGACTCCCTGCTCTCTCATCACGGCTCTCATCCCGGCGAGATGTTCGGCATGGTGTCCGCGAGGGCGTCATGCCGCTTCCAGTGGATCCCCGTGGAGCGGCGCGCGTCGGCGGTGCCGTCCTCGTTGTGCCCCTTCTGCTCGTCGTACCGTCCCTTGTTGCCCTGGTGCATGCCGGCGACGTGCCCGGGCGTGTCGGGCTTCGCCTGGGCCCGCCCTACTCTGATGCTGCCCATGGGGTGCTCTCCTTCCTCGCCTCCGACCTGCGGAGTGCGTGCTCATGGCCGCTCGGTGAGGTCCTCGAAGAACCGCTCGACGGCCGGCCAGACCTGGCCCCCGCCGGACAGGCCGCGCCACTCACGTCGTACGACGGCGACCATCCGGTAGCAGTCGTCGATCGGCACGATCCAGTGGTGGTCGAGGCCGTGGACGGTGTTCACCAGCAGGGCCTCCACCTCGGGTTCCACGGTGGCGAGCTGCGGACACGTCCCGGCCAGCTCCTGCCAGGCCGCCGCGTCCACCTCCCACCGCATGGCTCCCGCCGGGCTCGGGCCCTGCGCGGTGACCGTGCCGTCCGTCCGGGGCACGAAGAAGACCAGGCCGACCGGTACGCCCAGCGCCGCCGTGTCGACGCGGGGCAGCCGGACCCGGCGCCGGGGCACGAGCCGGTAGTGGCCGTCGCCCGCCCCGGCCCCGGCGAACAGCACCGAGCAGGGGCCGCAGACGCAGCGCACCTCTTCCTTCCCGGTGTCGTACAGATGGGCGTGCTCGTCGGCGACGGGTGCGGCGCACAGGTCGCACACCTCCGCCTTGGCCGCCACCGTGCGGTCGGCCGAGGAGCGGATGAGGCGGGCCAGTGCCCCGTCGGTGGTCACCGTGCGCCCCGGTGCGTCAACGTTTCCAGCGGTACGAACGCGGGGGCGGCGGCAGCGGTGAGCGGCTCCACCGCCGTCAGCTCGGGTGCGGCGGCGAGCACCGCCTCACGGACCACGTCGGTGACGTCGGAACCTCCGCCGCCGCAACCGGAGCCGCAGCCGCCGCCCGTCTTCAGACGCACCCGGCCGACCTGCCCCTCCACACCGGCCCACTCCACGTCCCCGCCCCGTTCCCGTACCGCGGGCCGCAGCCGTTCGACCGCGCGGGCCGCCCGGCGCTCGGGGGGCTCGGGGTGGATGTCGTGCAGCACCAGCAGGTGGCCCAGCAGCTCGTCGTCGGCCAGGCGTTCCGCCAGCTGCTCGTCCGCCTCGTCCAGGACGCGAGCCAGGGCCTCGCCGTAGACCTCGGTCAGCAGCCGGACCGCCTCGGTGGCGGCGCCAGGGAGGGGTTCGAGGCCTTCCAGGACCTCGTCGAGTCGGGCGAGCCGGGCCTCGACGTCCGGGTCGGCCAGCCGGGTGCCGGCGGCCTCAGCCATGGTTCGCCCCGTACGTCGGGGAGTGCAGGGTGGTGAGCGTCTTGCCCTTGCCGACGTACATGTGCACGCCGCACGGCAGGCAGGGGTCGAAGCTGCGGACCGTGCGCATGATGTCGACGCCCTTGAAGTCGTCCGGCCCGTTCTCCTCGAAGATGGGCTGGCCCTGGACGGCGTCCTCGTACGGGCCGGGGGTGCCGTACATGTCGCGGGGGCTGGCGTTCCACGGCGTGGGCGGGTACGGGTGGTAGTTGGCGATCTTCTTGTCCTTGATCACCAGGTGGTGGGAGAGGACGCCGCGCACCGCCTCGTGGAAGCCGCAGCCGATCGCCTCGTCGGGCACCTCGTAGTTCTCGAACACCTTGGTCTCGCCCGCGCGCACCATGCCCATGGCCTCTTCGAGGAACTGCAGGGCCATGGCGGCGGCGTAGGCGACGAAGTACGGCCGGGCGCGGTCGCGTTCGATGGTGTTGCTCCACCGCGGGATGCGCCACTCCAGGGTGGTCTCCGGCAGGGACTCGCCCTTGGGCAGGGAGATGCGCACGCTGTGGCCGGTGGCCTTGACGTACGGGGTGTCGACCAGGCCGCTCAGCGCGGTCGTCCACAGGCGGGCCAGCGGGCCGCCGCCGGTGTCGAGGGCGAGGTGGTCGCCGGTCCGCTGGTCGAACCAGCGGGGGCTCATCACCCAGCTGTACTTGTCGTCGAAGTCGCGCTTCTGTGGCACCGGGACGGTGGTCTGGTTCCACGGGTGGCGCATGTCGACGGGGTTGCCGAGCGGGTCGTGGGTGACGAAGGGATCCTCGTTGACCCAGTCCTCGTAGTACGAGCTGCCGAGCATGATCCGCAGGCCGAGGTTGATGTCGACGAGGTTGTTGGTGACCAGTTCGCCGTCGACGACGATGCCCGGGGTGACGTACATCGCCTTGCCCCAGGTGTTCATCGACTCGTAGCGGTAGTCGACGACCTTGGGGTCCTGGAAGGCGCCCCAGCACCCCAGCAGGACGCGGCGGCGGCCGACCTCCTCGTAGCCGGGCAACGCCTCGTAGAAGAAGTCGAAGACGTCGTCGTTCATGGCGACGGCCTTCTTCACGAAGTCGATGACCCGCATGAGCCGGCTGAGGTAGTCGGTGAAGGCGGTCGGCTGCGGCATCGTGCCGACACCGCCGGGGTACAGCGTGGACGGGTGGACGTGCCGCCCCTCCATCAGGCAGAACATCTCGCGGGTGACCCGGCTGACCTTCAGGGCCTCCTTGTAGACCTCGCCCTCGAAGGGGTTGAAGGCCTTCATGATGTCGGCGATCGTGCGGTAGCCGTGGATGTCGCCGCGGGGCGCCTCGGTGCGTTCGGCGCGGGCCAGCACACCGGGGTTGGTGGCCTTGACCATCGCCTCGCAGAAGTCCACGAAGACCAGGTTGTCCTGGAAGATCGTGTGGTCGAACATGTACTCGGCGGCTTCACCGAGGTTGACGATGTGCTCGGCCAGCGGGGGCGGCTTGACGCCGTAGGCCATCTGCTGGGCGTAGTCGGAGCAGGTGGTGTGGTTGTCGCCGCAGATGCCGCAGATCCGGGACGTGATGAAGCCCGCGTCGCGCGGGTCCTTGCCCTTCATGAACACCGAGTAGCCGCGGAACAGCGACGAGGTGCTGTGGCATTCCACGACTTCCCGGTTGGCGAAGTCGATCTTCGTGTAGATGCCCAGGTTCCCGATGATCCGCGTGATGGGATCCCAGGACATGTCCACGAGCTGTGGCGGCTTGCGCTCGGTGGGCCGGGCCTCGGTGGTGGTCATCTGCTGTGCTGCCCCTCGCTGTCGGTGTTCCGTGATCGGGTGGTGGGGTGTGTGTCGCGCGGCATCAGGGCCGCCAGCGCGGGTCGTAGCCGCTGGTCAGCTTGCGCTTGTTGTGACGCCACCTTGGCTCGTGGTTGACCAGTTCGTTGGTCATCCCGCGCAGGCGGCGGATGACGGCCCCGTACGGCTTGATGGCCAGGGAGGAGAGGGTTCCGCCGGGGGGTTCGTCCATGAACGGCATGAACGCGTCGGGAAAGCCGGGCATCGTGCAGCCGATGCAGATGCCGCCGACGTTGGGGCAGCCGCCGATGCCGGCCATCCAGCCGCGCTTGGGCACGTTGCAGTTGACGACCGGACCCCAGCAGCCGGTCTTGACCAGGCACTTGGGCGAGTTGTAGTCCTTGGCGAAGCTCGCCTGCTCGTAGTACGAGCCGCGGTCGCAGCCCTCGTGGACCGTCTTCCCGAAGAGCCACTGCGGGCGCAGCATGTGGTCCAGCGGGGGCGGAGGCGCGGAGCCGGCCGCGTGGTGGAGGACCCAGACCAGGGTCTCCATGAAGTTCTCGGGCTGGATGGGGCAGCCGGGCACGTTGACGATCGGAAGGCCACCCTGGGAGGTGAAGTCCCAGCCCAGGTAGTCGGCCAAGCCCATGCAGCCGGTGGGGTTTCCGGACATGGCGTGGATGCCGCCGAAGGTGGCGCAGGTGCCGGCGGCGACCACCGCCCAGGCCTTGGGCGCCAGTTGGTCGATCCACCAGTTCAGGGTCTGCGGCTCACCGGTCTCCGGGTCGTTGCCGAAGGACGTCCAGTAGCCGTCGCCCTCGATGATGTTCTGGTTGGGGACCGAACCCTCGATGACGAGGACGAACGGGGCGAGTTCACCGCGTACGGCCGCCCGGTAGGGGGCGAGGAAGTCCTCGCCGCCCAGGCTCGGGGAGAGCACCTTGTTGACGAGGTTCACCTTGGGCAGGCCCGGGATCAGTCCGAGCACCAGGTCCTCGATCGAGGGCTGGCCGGCTGCGGTCAGGGAGACGGTGTCGCCGTCGCAGCTCATGCCTTCGGAGATCCAGAGGATGTGGATCTCCTCCATGCCCTGCCGTTCCTCGGTCCGGTCGGGTTCCTTGCTGACTTCGGTGGTGCTGCTGTGCGTTGTCATCACTCGGCCTCCGCTGCGGGGGTCTCGGAGTCGGTCGTGTGCCGCGTCTGGGCCGCGGCGGGAGCCGGTGCCGACGGCTCGTCCGGGCATCCGGCGGGCTCGAGGTGTTCTAGCTCGTCGGGCCGGAAGTAGTGGAAGCGGCCGTACCAGCTGTGCAGTTCGGCTGCGGGGTCGTCGTCGAGGGTGACGGCGAGGTGCACACTGCCGTCCACGTCGTGGAAGACTGCGGCGACCTCGGCGGTACGGCCGGCCAGGAACATGTCCTGGGCGTCGGCGCCGCGTCTTCGGGGGCGGAGCCGGACGCGGCTGCCGCCGCCGAGCGGGACGCCGTCGACGAGCACGCTGTCGGTGACCGGGGAGAGACCGTCGTCGGCACCCTCCTGCCACCAGGCAGGGCGGTCGGCGGGCGTCGGAGGTACGGGGGCGGCCGGTGTCAGGGAACGAACGGCGCCGTGCAACCGTTCGAAGACCTCCTGCGGCATCGTGTCGACGCGGTCGAGGATCGCGGCCGCCCTCGGGTCGGTGGCCCGCGCCTCGCGCTTCTCCTCGTCGGTCAGCAGCATCGTGCGCAGCGTGAGAATCTCGTCGATCTCGGCGGCGTCGTGCAGGTCGCCCGGGCTCTCGGGGGCCACCTGGGGATGGTCGGGAAGGATGATCGGTGCGGAGAGCAGGACGTGGCCGTCGCCACCGCCGAGGACGGGGAAGGTGAACTCGTTCCGGCACGAGCGGGCGAGTACGCGCAGGTCCGTCGGCGGGTCGATCAGCGAGAGGAACTCCAGGCCGTCGCCGCCGATGAGGGTGTGGGTGGCAATGAGGGCGCGGCGCAGTGCCTCGTCGCGAGCGGCCCGCGGTTCCGGTGCGGGCCCGGTGTTCGTGGTGCGCACACGAAGCCGGCAGAGGTCGTCCGACAGTCGCTCGGCGGTGACGGTGATGTCGGCCCGTACCTCGTCGCGGTGCCGCACCACCCGCCCGGCGTGGGCGGGCAGCGGCTCGACGTCCACGCCGGCCGGCGCCACCACGGGAACGGTGCGTCCGCCCTGAAGGAGCTCGTCGAGCGGGACCTCGACCTCGCGTTCACGCGGCACGGCCTCGTCGAAGGTCAGATGCGTCGTGCCGTCGGCGGTGCGCAGCGACTCGACGGCGTGATGACGGCCGTCCCTGGTCTCCTCCACCTGCTTGCGCTGCATCTGGAGGTGACGGATCCGCACACGTACGGCCGCGCTTCCGGGCTGCCGGATCCGCAGCAGGCACTCGGTCTGCTGGTACCAGGAGTCGGCGCTGCCGGAGACTCCGGGGACCACAGGGCCGTCGGCCTCCACCCAGCCCCGTGGGAACAGGACCCCGAACTGCCATCGGACGCGGTTCTTGGCCGAGGACCGGCGGTAGGGGTAGAGGAGGTAGCCCTCGTAGAGGACGGCGTCGGCGACGGCGCTCACCTGCTCGAAGGCGTCCGGGGGCCGGTCCGGGAGCAGATCCTCCCCACCTCCGGTGGCAGCGCGCGCCATGCCGCCCTCGGCCAATCCCTGCGCCATCGCGTCTCCTCGTCCGGGTGTGCACACGCATCCAGGGGTGCACGCGCATCCCTTCCACCACGGTCACACCGCTCATCCACGGTCGCCTCCTCCGGCGCAGTGCCATTGGGCCGTTCGGGGCTGTCGCGGGGTACACGACGACGGCCCGTCGGCGGTGAGCGCGACGGGCCTGTGTCGGGATCGTGGGAGTCGAGGACGTCACCTCTGCACGTGGGACAGCCGCCGTGCCACCAGGGGGATGATCACCGCGGCGGCCACCACATGCGACAGGGCGAGGACGATCTGGGTGGACGTGGCCGTGTGCGGGGCGACGGCCGGGCCGGCGAGGGACAGTGCGGTGAGGACGACGGTGGTCACGGTGAAGGTGCGGGCGGGCTGCTCGGCCCAGCGGGCGAGCACCACCGCCAGGACGATTCCGGCGACCGACCAGAACACGACGCCGCCGCCGAAGCCGCCGACGGGGATCTCCGCGGCCTCCTCGGCCCCGGGGCTGGCCGCCTCCATCGGAACGCTCGTGGCCCGGGCCACGAGCGCGAAGGCCTCCGTCACGACGGCACCGGCGAGCGTCGCCAGGAGGCCGACGAACCATACGGGGCGCGTGGAAAGGAAGCCGGGGGTGTGGGACTCGGCCCGGGCCTGCGTCTGAGGGGTCGTCACGCTCATGTCGCCTTCTCCTGCTCGCTGTCGGGGCTTGGAAGCCTTGCGGAGAGGTAGACCGGGCAACGCACCGGAACTCATCGGTGACCGAGGACCGGAACGACCGTTCGGCCGAACAGCTCAAGTCGCCTGCACGAACCGGCGAGTCCTGGGAAGGCGTCATACCATGGACCAGCCGATGAACGAGCACCTCCGCACGACCACCAGCCCCGCCGTCACGACCCTGGCCGACCCGCTGGTCAACAAGGGCACCGCCTTCAGCAAGCAGGAGCGCGCCGAGCTCGGTCTCGACGGGCTGCTGCCGCCCGCCGTGGAGACCCTGGACGAGCAGGTCGCCCGCGCCTACGAGGCGTTCCACGGCTACGACAAGCCCCTCAACCGGCACATCTATCTGCGTCAGCTCCAGGACACCAACGAGGTGCTCTTCTACCGTCTGGTCACCGAGTACCTGGAGGAGCTGCTGCCCGTCGTCTACACGCCGACGGTGGGTGAGGCCTGTCAGCGGTTCAGCGAGATCTACCGGCGGCCGCGCGGGCTGTTCCTGACGTGGGAGGACCGGCACCGCTTCCGGGACATCCTGCGCAACCGCCCGCACCGCGACGAGGACGTGGACGTCATCGTCGTCACCGACGGGCAGCGCATCCTCGGCCTGGGCGACCAGGGCGTCGGCGGGATGGGCATCCCGATCGGCAAGCTCAGCCTCTACACGGCGATCGGCGGCATCCACCCCGCCCGCACCCTGCCGATCCTGCTGGACGTCGGCACCGACAACGAGGACCTGCTCGGCAACCCGCGCTACCTCGGCCGGCGCGCCCGCAGGCTGACCGGCGCCGAGTACGACGAGATGATCGAGGCCTTCGTGTCGGCGGTCGAGGCGGAACTTCCCGGAACACTGCTCCAGTGGGAGGACTTCGCCACCGCCCACGCCTATCCCGTCCTCTCGCGTTACCGGGACCGGCTGCTCACGTTCAACGACGACATCCAGGGCACGGCGGCCGTCACGCTCGGTGCCCTGTCCACCGCCGCGAACGTGTCCGGCACTGCGCTGTCCGAGCAGCGCCTGGTGATCCTGGGGGCGGGGTCGGCCGCCATCGGTGTCGCCGACATGATCCGGACGGCCATGATCGAGGAGGGCCTGTCCGAGGACGAGGCCGCGGCACGGTTCTGGATCCTCGACGTCGACGGTCTGCTGGTGCGCTCGCGCACGGAACTGACGCCGCAGCAGCGGATGTTCGCGCGCGACGACAACGAGGTGAACGGCTGGGACGGCACCGGCCTCGCCGAGGTGGTGCGCCGTGTCGAGCCGACGGCGCTCATCGGGCTGTCGACGGCTCACGGCGCGTTCACCGAGGAGATCGTGCGGCAGATGGGCTCGACCTGCGAACGGCCCGTCATCTTCCCGCTCTCCAACCCCACCTCCCACTCCGAGGCCGAGCCGGCGGACCTCACCCGCTGGACCGACGGCAGGGCGCTGATCGCCACCGGCTCGCCCTTCCCGCCGCTGACGGTGGACGGGCACGAGGTGCCGGTGGCGCAGTCGAACAACGTGTACGTCTTCCCGGCCATGGGCCTCGCGGTGACGGCGAGCCGGGCCACGCGCGTCACCGACCGCATGATGGTGGCCGCCGCCCGGTCCGTCGCCGACTGCGCGGTACGGGCGGCGCACGGAGTGGACGGTCCCGTACCGCTGCTGCCGCCCCTGAACGGGATGCGCGAGTCCGCCCGCGAGATCGCCCTGGCCGCGGCTCTCGCCGCCGTCGAGGACGGGGTGGCCCCGCGGGCGACGGAGGCGGAACTGCGCGAGGCGATCGCGAAGACTCAGTGGACGCCGCGGTACGAGGTCTAGACACGGGCCGGCCGGGCGGCGTTGTCCGGATGCGTACGCCGCGGACGTGGTGCCGGGTACGAGGGCGCCGGACAGACGCCGGGCTCCCTCTTCGCCGGCCGGCTCGACGGCGACGTCCGCGGGAGTGGCGGGTCGCCTGGTCGCCCGACCTCTGCGGGAGCGTGCCCGTCGGCCCGGACGTCCGGGACGTGGTGCGTGGCGCGGGCGAGATGTTCGCCGCGCTGGGCTGCGAGGCCGAGGATTGACGGGCGCCGAGGCGCGCGAGTCGGAGCCCGCGCTCTCGTCGCGCGTCGACGCGGCCGTACGACTGTGCGGCCGGCGTCACCTCGACCCCGGGGCGTTCGTCGGAGCGCTGGCCGACGCGGTCCGCGACCGGGGCGGAAAGATCGTCACCGGCCTGGAGGTCACCCGTGTACGGGACCTGGGCACCGGGGCCGTCGCCCTCGCCCGGGACAGCACGTCCGTGCGGGCCGACGCGGCCGCCCTCACCCCGGGAGCCTGGTTCGGGCGCCTGGCCGCGCCCTTCGGTGTGCGCATCCCGGTGCAGTCCGGACGCGGCTACAGCTTCTCTCTGCCTGCGGCCGGGCTGCCCACCCGGCCCACGTACTTCGCCGAGCGGCGAGGGGTCTGCGCACCGCTCGGGGGCCGGGTGCGGGTGGCGGGAATGATGGAGTTCACGACGCCCGACCGCCCCGCGGATCCCCGCCGTATCGCGGCGATCGTCAACTCGGTCCGCGATCTGCTCCCTTCCGCCGGCCTCACCCACCGCACCGACGAGTGGGCCGGTCCCCGCCCGTGCACGGCGGAGGGCCTGCCCCCGGTCGGCCCGACCCGCTCTGGCCCGGTTCCACGTCTGCGGCGGCCACGGCATGTGGGGCATCGCCCTGGGCACCCGCAGCGGAAAGTTGCTGGCGGAGTCGGTCGTCACGGGCCGTCGGGCGGCCGAGTTGACGGCACCGCGTCCGCTGCGGTGAGGGAGGTCCGGGCTCGGCCCACCGGTCAGTGGCCGCCCCGGTGTGCGTGTGCTTCGGCGAGGAGGAGGTAGCCGGCGGCGGTCCAGGTGTAGGCGCGGTCGCGCAGACCGGTGCCGGTGAGGGCGTCGAAGTTCTCGGCGAAGCCGGAGGTTTCGCACAGGGCGCGGAAGCGTGCGCTGATGTCGTCGGCGAGCCGGTGGTGGCCGGCGCGGCGCAGGCCGTCCTCGATGAGGACGGTGGCGGGGGCCCAGATCGGGCCGCGCCAGTAGCCGTCGGAGAGGTAGTGCGGTGAGGTGGGCAGTTCGGTGGCGAGGCCGTACGGGGTCAGATGGCCCTTGATGTGGTCGGCCAGCGCGCTGCCGACCTCGCCGGGCAGGTGCTCGCCCAGCACGATGGGCATCAGGTCGAGGAGGCTGGAGCTGCTCCAGGTGTGCCCGGTGGCGGCTCCCCGGGCGACGAACCGTTCGCCGGTCCAGAGTTCGTCCAGCAGCGCCGACTGGATCTCGTGTGCCGTTCGGGTCCACCGGCTCGCCTCGTCCGGCTTGCGCAACTCAGCGGCTAGATCGGCGAGTTCATGCAGTTGAAGGACGAGGAAGGCGGCCAGGTCGGCGGTGACGACCACCCGCTCGGGGTCGAAGGTGGTGGCGTTGTCCCAGCCGCTGTCGTTGCCGTGCTGGTAGTGGGGGAGGACGGCGCCGGGTGCGCGCCGAGCGGTGAGCCAGAAGTGCGTCCAGCGTTCCAGCCGATCGTATGTCTCGGCGAGTTCCGCCCCGCTGGGAGGCGTCGGCAGCCGGCGGCGCAGACGGCCCGACGTCCAGCCGTGGATGGGCGGCTTGACGAAGTTGTGGAGGACCTCGGAGTGGGTGACGGAGTCGGGCAGCGCTCCGCTGCCGTCCTGGTGGTCGAAGGGCAGGGCGAACTGGTCCATGGCCAGGTCGGGACAGCCCGGCGCCAGGGCCAGGGCGTTGAAACAGTGGTCCCAGCTCCAGACCTTGTCCATCCAGTGCTTGGACATGAGGACGGCGGGCCGGGAGACGAGTCCGGCCGGGCGTACGGTCGCCGACCACAGGACGTAGGCGGCGAGTTCGGCGGCCGGGGTGGCGGACGAGCGCCAGGGGGCCACCGCGTCGACGAATTCCGCGAAGGACCCGCGTGCCGCCGCCACGATCTCGCCGAAGGCGGCCGAGGACGCGTACGGCGGGCGAGAGGTGTCGATCTCCTCGATGGCGATCTCCCACCCGCCGTCCGCCGCCGCGGTCAGGGCGAGGCCGCGGTCACCGCTGCCCAGGGCCTGGGCTCCGGCGGTGTGGGCGATACGGCCGGACAGGATGGTGACGCGGTAGCGGCGGCCCGTCTCGTACGACGTGAACACGTGCGCGTCGGCTGCCGGGTCGTGGAAGAAGTACGTCCCGCTGAACGGCGTCAGGACCTGCGCGGCCGCGAAGACTCCGAGGTCCAGGCCGCTGCCCCGCAGGCGTACGGTGTCCGGCGACTCGTAGGCGAGGTCGATGCGCCCGGCCGGGCCGACCCAGCTGAGCAGTCCCGGTGTCGCCTCGACACGGGTCCCGGCGCGCTCGCCGGTCGCCGGGTCCAGGGGGACGAGGCGGAGGACGGCGTGCATGCCGTTCTGGTGCGAGACGAGGTGGAGGTCCTCGGCGTACGTCTTCTCCGCCACCACGGGTGAGATGCCGAACCAGGATCCGAACGTGCTGAACGGGATGTCGTGGACGGAGAAGGCGGGTCCGGACGACGGGGCGGCGGTCATGAAGGCGTGACTCGTTTCTCGAGCAGGGATCTGTCGGCAGCAGGGGGACCGCGGGAGGTCAGTCCTTGACGGCACCGGCGGTCACGCCGGCGGCGACGTAGCGCTGGGCCAGGACGAGGATCACCGCGGCGGGCAGCGAGGCCACGACGGCGGTGGCCATGATGGCGTTCCACTCCTGGTTGTTGTTGCCGATGTAGTGGTAGATGCCGAGGGTGATCGGCTCGTGCGCACCGCCGTTGACCAGGGTGCCGGCGAAGACGAAGTCGGACCACGACCACAGGAACGCGAACAGCGACACGGTGACGACGGCGTTGCGGCTCATCGGCAGCACGACGGACCAGAAGGTGCGCAGGGCCCCGGCCCCGTCCGTCTTCGCGGCCTGGAGCAGTTCGCCGGGGATGCCGGACATGAACGCCGTGAAGATGAGCACCGCGAACGGGACGGCCAGGGTGGAGTCGGCGACGATCAGGCCGGGCACGGACTGGAGGAGTCCGAGACTGAGGTAGATGGCGTAGAAGCCCATCGCCATGATGATGCCGGGGATCATCTGGGCGACCAGGAAGAGGAAGCTCAGCACGCCGCCGCCGCGCGGGCGCAGTTTGGCCAGGGCATAGCCGGCGGGGGCGGACAGGGCCACGGTCAGGACGACCGTGCCCAGGCCGATGACCAGGCTGGTCGCGAGGTAGGGCAACTGCTCGTCCAGGACGGTGCGGTAGCCGGCCAGGGTGCCGTTCAGCGGCAGCAGGTCGGGCGGGCTCTTGCGCATGTCCTGGTCGCGGGTGAAGGACACGTTGAGCATCCAGTAGACCGGGAAGAGCATGATCGCGGTCAGCAGCAGACCGACGGCCGTCTTCCACCACGTACGGCTGGGGCTTCGGTTCATGACAGCGTCTGCTTTCGCTGGACCCGGATGTAGACGAGGCCGAACACCAGGGCGGCGACGACGAGCAGGTTGCCGACGGCCGCTCCGGGGCCGAAGGCGGGCAGCAGGTTGCCGAAGCCGAGCTGGTAGGACCAGGTGGCGAAGGTGGTGGACGCGTCCGCCGGGCCGCCCTTGGTCATGATCCAGATGATGTCGAAGACCTTGAGCGTGTAGACCAGGCCCAGGAGCAGGGTGATCGCGGACACGGGGCGCAGCAGGGGGAAGGTGATGCGCCAGAAGCGCTGCCAGGCGTTCGCCCCGTCCAGTGCCGCGGCCTCGTACAGGCTGGCGGGGATGGACTGGAGACCGCTGTGGAGCACCACCAGGTTGAAGGGGACGCCGATCCAGATGTTCGCGATGATCACCGAGGTCAGTGACCAGGACGGGGACGTCAGCCAGTT
>NZ_DF968318.1:0-8852 GCF_001270025.1 Streptomyces azureus
CAGCAGCTCCGCTGCCTCGTTCACCAGCCTTGACGAACAGCCCCCACGCCTAACTGAACGGCGTTGCTCCTAGAACCCAAGGTCCCTCCGAGGGCTTCGTGAGCTCAAGGCCGCTGAACTGCGCCGGGTGCCCCTGCACCAACGGTTGCGCCTGGCTGTTGTGCTGTCAGGCCGGAACTGGTCCGGGGCATTCGGGAGCCGGTCAGCGGGCCGGGCGCCGGGTGGAGCGCCAGATGGAGCGAGCCGCCAGGTAGAGCAGATCGACGATGAGAAGCAGTACGCCGATGGACATCAGGCAGGGCATGCCGTCGACGGCCGCGCCGATGGCCACCAGAGCGATTCCGGCGATGAGCAGGATCAGGAAGAGGACCATGACGGGATGCCTCCTGGAAGGAACCGTGCGAGATCTGCGTGTTCTCTCGGCTACGGCAGGACACGCTGTGCCTGTGCTCGATGTCGCGTCGGCCGCGGGGTGATACGTGACGGCCCCGGCGCACCAGGCCGCCACCAGGGTGCTGGCGGCCTCCGCCGACGGCGTGCCCCACCGACCCAGGGTTCTCAGGATGATGCCGACGACAACCAAGGAAGGTGTCTTCGCGCACGCCGTCAGCGAAGCGAGTGCGCCAGACAGCGGGCTGTTAGTTCAATCCTCCGCGTGCCAAAACGCTCGGGTTCCAGGAATCCGGGGCGCCTCGCGGCCGATACCCCCATGAGGCTTAGCCCAGGGGTTCTTAGGCGGTGCGTTTGGCGCGGTGGCGGGCTTCCCGGAGTCGGACCTTCGAGGGGAGGCGGTCCAGGCCGGAAGTGTCGCCACGGCCTGCAATGAACCGCTCCGGGTCTGATAGTGGCTCCGGTCTGTTCCCGCCACCCCCATCGGGATGGGCTGGCGCGTCGGCGAACGCATCGAGGGCCCACAGCGGGCGGCGCCGCTCGGCCACCTACTGCAGATCGACCCGAACGCCGGCACGTTGGTGCCCTGCCCCGTGGCGCACACAGCCGTGGAGAAGCCGGACCGGTGTTGAGGCGACCTGAACCAAGATGTCGGCCTGTGTGCCGCATAACGATCGGTCGGGGTCAGATCCGGGATGTCCTAGTAGGGCTTGGTCAAGTTGCTATCGGTTCTGGCATGTTGCGGTGACAGGTGGGGCAGGCGCCGGTCCAGATCGCGAGGAGTATCTGCAGTTCGCGGGTGACCTTGTAGAGGCTCAGGCCGACGCCGTCTCTTTTGGGGATCGGGTGATGCGCTGGAGGGTGCAGAAGGCGTGTGCGACGGAGACGAGGGTGACGTGGTGGTGCCAGCCCTTCCAGGTGCGGCCCTCGAAGTGGGCCAGGCCGAGGGCCTGCTTCATCTCGCGGTAGTCGTGCTCGATGCGCCAGCGCAGCTTCGCGGTGCGCACGAGGGTGGCCAGCGGGGTGTCGGCGGGCAGGTTGGACAGCCAGAACTGCACGGGTTCGGGCTCGGTCGCGGGCCATTCGGCCAGCAGCCAGCGCACCGGCAGTTGCGGGCCGTCGGCGGCCTTGCGGATCTCGCGTCCCGCGGGGCGGGTCCGCAGGGCCACGAAGCGTGAGTACATGCGCTTCAAACCGCTGCGCCCGCTGCCGGGCCGTGAGCCTTCCCGCCACTGCACCGGCCGGGCGGCCCGCCTGCCGGCCTCGATGACCAGCTTCTTCACCGTCTGGGCCGGCTCGGGATAGACAGGCTGGGGCCGCGGGCCGCGTCCGCCGTAAGGCGGAGTGTGCAGCCGTGCCGCTTCCGGCTGGGCCGTGGTCGTGGTGGAGATGCCGACTGCGTAGCTGAGCCCGCGTTCTTCCAGACCCAGCCGGAAGGCTGCGGCATCGCCGTAGCCACCGTCGGCGACGACGAGGGGGACCTCGATGCCCCACGACCTGGTCTCGTCGATCATGTCCAGGGCCAGCTGCCACTTCTCGACATGGCCGACCTCTTCGGGGATGCCACACGACGCGCGGCGGGCCACCTTGGCCGCATCGGCCTTCGGTGAGGCGGGGTCCCAGCTCTCGGGCAGGAACAGGCGCCAGTCCACGGCCGCCGAGGCACCATCGCAGGCCAGGTGCAGCGACACTCCGGCCTGGCAGTTGGTGACCTTGCCCGCAGTGCCGGTGTATTGCCTGGCCACGCACGCCGACGCGTCTCCGTCCTTGAGGAAGCCCGTGTCATCGACGATGAGTGCGGTCGGTTTGATCACCTGCTGCATCCGCCAGGCCAGGCGGGCACGCACATGCGCCGCCTCCCACGGGCTGGAGGTGATGAAGTGGGCAAGGGCCTGCCGGTTGCCGTCCTCGCCCAGCCGGGCGGCCATCGGCTCCACCGACTTGCGCCGCCCGTCCAGCAGCAGCCCCCGCAGATACACCCCGCCCCACCGGCGTTGATCCGCCCGCGCGAACGGCTCGAACATCTCTGCCGCGAAGTCCTCCAGATCACATCGGACCGCGGCCAACTCCCCACCCAGCACACCCGGTCAACGACACACCCGATCAAACAGACACGCCACCGGCGAGTAAACCTGACCAAGCCCTACTAGGCGGTGTGCGGCCGTCGCCTGTTCGACGCTCAGGCCGTGGCCGAGATGGGTGCCGAAGGTGCGTTCTTCGCGCTCAGCATGTACTCATGAGACACGGGCCTACGCCGGTCAGCGGCCACGCGGCCAACGGCTTCGCCGTGTCGGTCGAGCAGCGCTTCACACACCTGCGCGTCAACCCGCACCCCGACGGCGGCATCGCGGGCCTGCGCGTGTACGGCGAGGTCGTCCCGGACCCGCAGTGGCTGGCGACCCTGGGCACCTTCGACGTCGTCACCCTGGAGAACGGCGGCCAGGCCGAGGACGCCTCCAACCTCTTCTACTCGCCCGCCACGAACACCATCCAGCCGGGCCGCTCCCGCAAGATGGACGACGGCTGGGAGACCCCGCCGCCGCGACCAGAGCAACGGCTGGATCCGCTACCGGCTTGCGGCCCAGTCCCAGATCCGCGCGATCGAGATCGACACGGCGTACCTGAAGGGCAACAGCGCGGGCTGGGCGTCGGTGTCGGTGAAGGACGGCGAGGACGGTGAGTGGACGGAAGTCCTCCCGCGCACCCGCCTGCAGCCCGACACCAACCACCGCGTCGTCCTGCCGACCCCGGCGGTCGGCACGCACGCGTGGACATCTATCCCGATGGGGGCATCTCGCGACTGCGGCTGTTCGGTTCGCTGACGGAGCGGGGGGCGTCGGAGTCGGCGGCCCGGCACCAGGAGCTGGGCGGCTGGGCCCTCGGGCCTTGCCGTCGAGATCCCGGCGGCAAGGCCCGAACGCTCCACCAGGACGGCCCGACCGGTCCGTCAAGGGCGATGACCATCCGTGGGCCGGGCACATACGATGCGTGTATGGGGGATGCGGACGGGACCGTTGAGCTGGAAGGGCTCGTGCGGTACGCACAGGAGATGCTGGAGCTTGGGCGGACCAAGTACGCCGAGGTGCTGTTGCGGAAGGCGGCCCGGCTCGCCGATGCCCGGGACGCGGATCCATTGGCCGTCACGGTCTACTCGCTGCTCGTCACGTGCGCGCGGGCCGACGAGCGGTGGACCGACGCTATGCAGTACGGCCGTCTCGGCCACGACCTGGCGTTCCGGGTCGGTTCCCTCGAACTCGTCGTGGGGACCGCCAACACGCTGAGCACCGTCATGGCGGAGTCGGGCCGGATCGAGGACGCCGTCCGTATGAGCGGCGGACTGGTCGAGCTGGTCAGGCCCCATGGAAACGGACTCCCCCTCGCGGTTGCGCTGTTGGGACATGCCACCGCACTGCGCGCCGCCGGCCACGAGGCGTCCGTCGACCGGTACGCCGAGGTTCTCGACCAACCCGGCGCGGACGATCTGCGCGGCACCGCGCTGAGCGGCCTGGGCGAGGAGCTGTTCCGCCGGAACCGAACCGCCGAAGGCGTGGACAGGCTGCGCGAGGCGGCGGACGTGTACGCCGCCTCGGGCCAGGAGCGTGAGGCATACCGGACCTGGCTGCGGCTGGCGGAACTCTGCCGCGACCGTGGGTCGGCCGAGTCCGGCCCGGCGTTCGTCAAGGCGCACGACCTGGCCCTCGATCTGTTCTCCGACGTGGACGAGGCACACTATCGAGCGTTCCCCGACACCGTACGCCGGACCGAGGCGGAGAACCGCAGCCGGTTCGAGTCCGCGATCGTCGAGGTGGCCCGCGCATCCGCCGAAACACATCTTGCCGAGGGCACAAGGCTCATGAGTGAGCACCGGCACACGGATGCGGAGCTACGTCTGCGTGCCGCCGAGGAGTTGCTGTCCCGGATCGAAGCCCACCAGGAGCTGACCGTGGTGTGGTTCGTGCTGGGGAACCTGGCGGGCCAGCGCGGAGACAGCCGTGGTGCCGGTGAGCTGTTCGACCGTGCGGCCGCGGTCGCCGCCCACCTCGGTGATGCCTCCGGCGAGCTCGTCTACACGATGTACCGGTGCCTCGAGGCGCGTCCCTGGGCACCGGAGCAACTGGAGCGACTGGTGTGGGCTCGGGCGCTGTTGCGAGTGGCCCGAGCCGACGTCGCGGACGACACCGCCGCCATGATCAGCAATCAGCTCAGCCGTACGTGCGAGGCGTACGGGGCGCACGAGCTGGCCGCTTCCTACGAGCGCGAGGCTGCGGAACAGGCCAGGCAGCACATCCCCTCGCTCGTCCCGTGGCTGGCGGCCCTCAGGCTGACAGACCGTACGAAACCCGGCACCCCCGAGGAAGCCGAGCTCACCGAGCGCCTCACCGAGCTCCGGGAAAGCGACCCCTCCGCCATCGGACGGTATGCGGTCAGCCGTCACATGGGTCTGCTCGAGTTCGAGCAGGGACGGTTCACCGAGGAGACGCTGGCCACTCTGCACCATGCCTGCACGGCCTTCGAGGAGATGCGCCGGCACAAGGGCGAGACCGACACCTTCAGCGGGTACACCTCGGCCGGGCCGCCGCCGTACGAGGAGCACGCCGAGGTGGCGCTGCATCTCGGTCGCGTGGCCGAGGCGTTCGCCTCACTGGAGCGGATCAAATCGCGTACCGTCCTCGACGCCCTTCGCACGGCTCCGCCGCCGCTCGCCACCGACGATCCCGCGCTCGCCAGGGAAGCGGAGTTGTGGCAGGAACTGCTCGACCGGCTCGGCTCAGGGGCGGTCTATGCCGAACACGAAAGGGGCAGCACCCGGACCGACGAGCTGCGCGCCGAACTCCTGGCCATGTGGAACGAGTTGGAGACAACCCACCCCGGACTGCGGGCCCACCGACTGGCCGAGCCGGTCGCAGCCGAAGAGCTGCCGGCGCTGCTCGCGTCCCGGGACGACGCGGTGCTCGTCGAGTTCTTCGCCGGGCGTCATGCCCTGCACGCGTTCGTCGCCTCCGGCGAGACGCTCACCGCCCACCGGCTGGACGACGTCGAGGGCACCGGGCTGGACGAGTTCACGCGCCTGCTCGCCGCCGAGTCGCAGCACTCCCCGGCCGACCCGTCCGCGGTGCTGGAGCATCCGGTGCACCGGACGCTCGCCGAATGGCTGGACCGGGCCGCCGCGGGCCGCCCGCTCTACGTCGTGCCGCACAGGCAGCTTCACAAGGCCCCTCTCCATCTCGGAGTGGACGAGGCCGGGCAGCCACGGCCGCGGGCGGCGACTCAGCTGCTGCCCAGCGCATCGCTGCTGCGTTCCACCGGAGCCGCCCGGTGGCAGCCGGTGACCGGTGCCGCACTCGTCGGCGCGGACCCGGTCGGCGATCTGCCGTACGCGCGGGCGGAGGGCGAACACGCCGCGGCGCGCCTCGGCGTCCCGGCCGCCTACGGCGATGAGGTGACCGCGGACTGGCTCGCCGACGGGCTGGCCGGTCTCCGGTCCCCGTTCGTCCACCTGGCCTGCCACGCCACGTTCAACGCCCGTCGCCCCGAGCGCAGCGGACTGCGGCTGGCCACCCCGGGCGGCGGCACGGAGCTGATCGGCCCGGACCGGCTGGCCGCGATGAACTGGTCCGGCGCCGTGGTCGTGCTCGGCGCCTGCCGGAGCGGTTCGCACCAGGTGGAGCAGGGGGACGAGCTGGCGGGACTCGGCCGGGCACTGCTGGCCGCCGGTGCGGCCGCCATCGTGGTCAGTCGGCAGCCGGTCGGCGACCTGACCTCCGCTCTGCTCATGACGTGGCTGCACGACGAACTGACCCGCACGACAGGCCCGGTACGGATGGGCTCGGTACTCGCCGCCGCGCAGAACCGGATGCGTTCCCTGTCCGCACGGGACCTGGTGGACTGGGCGGTGCACCATCACGATGGCGCACACCGGCCGAAGCTGGCCTCGTTCGCGGTCGCCGTCGCCCACAGTGCAGCCGGGGAACAGGACGGCCACCGGATCTGGAAGGCGTACACCGCCGAGCTGCTGCTGGGCGGGCCCGGGTCGGCGGAGGCCGAGTGGCGGGCTCTGCCGGAGCAGGCCGACGGGCCGGGCTACGCCGCTCGCCCGTTCGCCCGGCCCGAGCACTGGGCGTGGTTCTACGTGCTCGGTACCTGACCCTGATCCGACTGTTGTTCGGAGACCGGCGGGTAGCCGAGGAGGTGGGCCTGACCCGCGTCCGGCACCCCCCGCTGCCAGACCTGGTGGATCTGCCGCCACTGCTCGCGCTCCGCGCTCAGGCTGGTGGGCCGGGTCAGGCCCATCGCGTCCAGGAGCAGCCAGCGGTGCACGTCGAAAGCCGTGCGGATCAGCTCTCCGTACGCAACCGCGGCACGCACCGCGGCCTGGTGGCCAAGCCAGCAGGTCAGCACCCCTCCGCCGGCACAGCACACAGCCGCGTACCAGGGCAGCGCGACCGCCGCGAAGACTCCGCAGACGACGGCGAACACCGCGCCCAGCGAGCTGATCGTGACGGCCAGATCGACCGCGCCCGACGCCGCGGCGAAATGCGCCGTGAACGTCTCCGGCAGCGTCACGTACAGCCGTGGCCAGGCCGTCGCCGCGTCCATGCCGTAGCGCCTCGCCTCCTGCTCGGCGGCCCGGATGATGTTGCCGAATCTCGTCGGCAGCATCTCTTCGGGGGCGGGCAGACTCCAGGGCCGCCTGCTCCGCTCGACCGGATCGTCGAGACGCCGCGCGCACCGCCGCGCGATCCGGCGGAGCAGCGGGACGGTGTCCCAGTACCCCTCGAACAGACGGATGACCCCCGGCCGGAGAGCCGCGAACAACTGCGTGAGCAGCACGGTCACCGCCAGGAACAGCACGATCGCGAGCCCGCGCAGGTCGGCCGACAGACTGTCCCAGCGCCCGCGCGTCTCCGACCATCCGGTGGCGGACAGCACGAGCACGGTGACCAGCGCGCCGAAGACGAACACCGGTACCCACGTCGTGGTGAACAGGCGGCGGCCGAGCACGCCGCTGGTGGAGTCGAACAGGCCCGTCACGGTCAGTCCAGGTCCGGATCCAGCGGATGACCCTGTTCGCACGGCTTCTCGTCCCCCGGCAGGTAGAAGTCGTAGGAGTTGATCGTCCGGCAGGTCCGGCAGCGCACCCGCACCGCACCGCTGACCGTCCTCGGCTCACCGTGCAGCAGTGGGTCGGAACCCAGGTCGTTGCGTACACGGCCACCCATGACCAGCAGGTCGATCAGCTGCTCGCGCGGCACGAACCCGGCGACCCGGCCGTCGTCGACCACCACCACCCCGGGGACCGTCCTGACCACCGTACGCAGCAGTGCCTGGTTCGCGGACACGTCGGTGAGGAGGGTGCCCCGCGCGAGGACCACAGCGGGATAGCCGATACCGCCGACGATCACCTTCCACGCCTCGCCGGAGGAGTCGAGCACGACCGTCGGCGTGGACACAGCCTCCTCCGCCGATGGCGCCGTCATGGTCCGGACTTCCACCGTGGCCAGCTCGCCGATCGTCTGCGACACAGGACCTCCCCCTCGGCACGATCGCAACGACGATACCGCTTCCGTGGGCGCTCTCAGGCCGCGTGCCCGCCGTCCACCGCGAACTCCGCTCCCGTCACGTAATCCGCCCCCGCTAGATACGCGACCGTCGCCGCCACCTCGTCCGTTGTCCCGAAACGCCTCAGCGCCGTCATCGCCGCCTGGCCCGCCGTATACACCCCGTCCGCTGGATTCATGTCCGTGTCGATCGGACCGGGGTGCACGATGTTCGCCGTGATCCCGCGCCCTCCCAGCGCCCGGGCCAGTGCCTTCGTCAGGCCGATCAGCGCGGCCTTGCTGGTCGCGTACAGCGTCCCGCCCGGCCCAGGCACCCGCTGGGTCATGCACGTGCCGATCGTGATGATCCGCCCACCGGACTGCATCCGTACGGCTGCCGCCTGCGAGGTTAGGAACACCCCGCGCACGTTCAACTTGTGGAGTTCACCGCGGGGCCGAGCGAGGCCCCTCATCCGCAGACCGCACGGCTCCAGTTGGCGCGCCAGCTGCTGGCGAGTTTGTACCCTCGCCGACGGCCAGGTGACTTCCCTCACGCGACCCAGGCCCTGTTCGTCGAGCGGTACACCACCGGCCGCGGTGACGGAAACATCCACGCGGACGCAGAACTCGCCGCCACCATAGTCCCCGCCGAGACCGCCGACACAGCCACTCTCGCCCGCTGCGTTCGCGGCCAATGGACCATCGAGGCCAGCACCTCGTCCGTGACGTGACCTTGGGAGAAGACATCTGCCAGGGCCGCATTGGCAGTCTGCGCTGACAACCCTCCGCAGCCTGGCGATCAGCCTCGCCCACCTTGCCGGATGGCCCAACAACGCTGCGGGGTCTGTCAAACGAGCGGCTCTGGCCCGTAGTTGGTGGTGACGTTGGGTGTCTGTCAGGGCAGGAGGATGCGGTGGCGGAGGA
>NZ_DF968319.1:0-5026 GCF_001270025.1 Streptomyces azureus
GTGCTCGGGCGGGAGTGGGGCGCTGGAGCGGGCCGACGCGGGACGCTGGAGCGGGCCGTGCGCGCGGCGGGACAGGACGTGCGCGAGGCGGCGGAACAGGCCGTGCACGCGGTGGTGCCCCTCAGTCCTTGACGGCTCCCGCCGTCACACCCGCGGCGACATAGCGCTGGGCGAGCACGAGGATGATCGCGGCGGGCAGGGAGGCCACGACGGCGGTGGCCATGATGGCGTTCCACTGCTGGTTGTTGTTGCCGATGTAGTGGTAGATCCCGAGCGTGATCGGCTGCTGGGCGCCGCCGTTGTCGAGGGTGCCGGCGAAGACGAAGTCGGACCAGGACCACAGGAACGCGAACAGGGACACGGTGACGATCGCGTTGCGGCTCATCGGCAGGACGATCGACCAGAAGGTGCGCGCGGCTCCGGCGCCGTCGGTGCGGGCGGCCTGGAGCAGCTCGCCCGGGATGCCGGTCATGAACGCCGTGAAGATCAGCACTCCGAAGGGCACGGCCAGGGTCGAGTCCGCGACGATGAGGCCGGGGACCGACTGGAGCAGACCGAGCTGGAGGTAGATGGCGTAGAAGCCCATCGCCATGATGATGCCGGGCACCATCTGGGCGGCCAGCATGAGGAAGCCGAGCAACCCCCCGCCCGGGGGCCGCAGTTTGGCCAGGGCGTAGCCGGCGGGCGCCGACAGCGCCACGGTCAGCACGACGGTGCCGAGTCCGATGACGAGGCTGGTGCCCAGGTAGGGCAGTTGCTCGTCGAGGACGGTGCGGTAGCCCTCCAGGGTCCCGTGCAGCGGGAGCAGGTCGGGGGGCGACTTGCGCATGTCCTGGTCCCGGGTGAGGGACACGTTGATCATCCAGTAGACCGGAAAGAGCATCACCGCCGTCACGAGGACGCCGACGGCCGTCTTCCACCGGGTGCCGATGCTGCGGGCGGTCATGACAGGTGCTGCTTTCGCTGGGCGCGTACGTGGAGGAGGCCGAAGCAGAGGGCGGTGACGACGAGCAGGTTCCCGACCGCCGCTCCGGGGCCGAAGGCGGGCACGAGGTTGCCGAACCCCAGTCGGTACGACCAGGTGGCGAAGGTGGTGGACGAGTCCGCCGGGCCGCCCTTGGTCATGATCCAGATGATGTCGAAGACCTTGAGCGTGTAGATCAGCCCCAGCAGCAGGGTGATCGCGGACACCGGGCGCAGAAGCGGGAAGGTGATGTGCCGGAACCTCTGCCAGGCACTGGCACCGTCCAGCGCGGCCGCCTCGTACAGGGCGGCGGGGATCGCCTGCAGCCCGCTGTAGAGGACGACGAGGTTGAACGGGACGCCGATCCAGATGTTCGCGATGATCACCGAGGCCAGGGACCAGGACGGCGAGGTCAGCCACTGCACCGGGCCGATGCCCACGGCGTGCAGGGCCGCGTTGACCACGCCGGAGTCGCTGTTCAGCATCCACGACCAGGTGGAGGCCGACACGATCAGCGGCAGCAGCCACGGCACCAGGAAAAGAGCCCGCAGGGTCGCGGAGAGGCGGAAGTACTGGTTGAAGAAGACCGCGAGGGCCAGGCCGATCACGTACTGGACGAGCAGGGACGCCACGGTGAAGACCACCGTGTGGATCAGGGCGGGCTCGAAGGCCGGATCGTGCAGGATCGTCCGGTAGTTGGCGAGGCCCGTGAAGGGCGCGTCGCCCTCGACGAAGGAACGGACCGTGTAGTCGCGCAGGCTGAGGTCGAGGTTGCGGTAGAGGGGATAGGCGTAGAAGACCGCGAGGTAGACGGTGACGGGGGCGAGGAAGCCCCAGGCGGTCCACTGCCCGGAGCGGGGACGCCGTGGTCGCTTCGCGACCGGGACCGGGGAGGGACCGCCGGGGGCGGGCGGGGCGGCGGTGGCCGCCCCGCCGCCCCGTGCGCGCCCGGTGTGCCGGTCGGCCAGGTGGGTCGTGTCGTTCATCGATGGGAATCCGGGTTCTCGCTACTTCCGGCGGACTACTTGGCGGCGGACTGCGCCGCGGCAAGCGCTGCCTGCGGGGACCTGGAACCGCTGAGGGACGCCTGCACCGCGGTCCACAACTGCTGGGAGATCTTGGGGTACTTGGTGCCCAGGTTGTCGCTGGTCCGCCCCTTGCCGGCCTTGACCGCGGCCACCCAGACCTTCAGGTCGGGGTCGGCGGCGACCTGCTTGGCCTGGACGGCGTCGGTGGGCGCGACGTACGACAGGGTGGTGTCGGTGTCGTACGAGTTCTCGGCACTGGTCAGGCAGGTGACGATCTTGTCCGAGGGGCCGTAGCGGTCGGTCCGCTTCTGGACGGGCACGGTGACGAACTCGCCGCCCGTCGGCACCGGGGCGCTGCCGCCCCACCTGCCCGGTACGGGGATGACGCCGTAGTCGAAGCCGGCCTTCTTGGCGTTGGCCAGCTGCCATGTGCCGTTCTCGGCGAAGGCGTAGTCGCCGCTCGCGAACTCCTGCCAGCTGGTGGTCTGGGTGTTGTTGATCACCGAGTTGGGTGCGTAGCCCTTCTTCAGCCAGTCGGTCCACAGTCCGAGCGCGGAGACGGCGTCCGCGGAGTTCAGCTTGGTCAGCTGCGCGCCGGATCCCCAATACCACGGCAGGAACTGGAAGCTGCCCTCCTCGGTGCCGACCGCCGAGAAGGTGATGCCCTTCTTGCCCGCCGCCTTGACCTTCGCCAGCGCGGCGGTCAGCGACTTCCAGCCCTGGATGGTGGAGATGTCGACACCGGCATCCTTCAGGACCCGCTTGTTGTAGTAGAGGGCCAGCGTGTTGGCGCCGACCGGTATGCCGTACGTCTTGTCGCCGGACCGGCCGGGGCCGAGCAGGTTGGACTGCACCTTCGAGGTGTCGATCCCGTTCTCGTCCGTCGTGGTCAGCACTCCGGCCTCGGCCAGGGTGGACACGACCGGGTTGTCGACGATCAGTACGTCGGGCGCGTTGCCCTGCTGGGCTGCCAACAGGGTCTTGTTGGTCAGGTCGGTGGTGTCGAAAGCGGTCCGCTTGATCGTCACCCCGGCCTTGCTGCCGCATCTGTCCAGCAGCTTCGCCCAGTTCGAGGTCTTGTCGAACTGCGGGTACGGGTCCCACACCGTGTAGGTGCTCTTGCTCCCGTCGGATCCGGCCGTCGTGGAGCTGCCGGAGGAGGAGCAGGCGGTGACGCCGGTGGCGACGGCGACCAGGGTCGTGGCGGCGGCGATCAGACGTCGTTGTGCGGCTCTGTTCATGGGGTGGGGCCTTTCCGTTTCGTGCAGTGCGGGTGAGAGGTGCAGGTGCTGGTGAGAGGTGCGGGTGGGCAGGGTGGACCGTCCGCCCACCCGGCGTTCGTCGTGTCGAACGCCATTCGGTGAAGTGATCAGGCGGCTTGGGGTCCGCGAGAAGGTCGCGGCTCGGGCGGGTACGGCTCGGGGTGTCCGCCCCGAAGGCGATGGCCGTGCCGGGCCGTCCGGCGCCTGGAGGTCAATCCGGCGCCTGGAGGTCAGGCGGGACCGGTGCTGGAACGCAGGGAGATGGGTGGGGCCAGGAGGCGGGAGCGGGGAATCGACTCGGGGTCGTCGAGTCGCTCGGCGAGCAGATCGATGGCGAGTCGGCCCAACTGCTCCGCCGGTACGTCGGCCGCGGTGAGCGGCGGGGTGACCGTCTCGGCCCAGCGCGCGGCCGCCACCCCGGTGACCGAGAAGTCGCCGGGCACCAGACGGCCCGACTCGGCCAGGCCACGGTACAGCCCGCCGAGGGCGGCCTCGTTGAGGGTGACCAGAGCCGTGGTGGCCGGGTCGTCGCGCAGGATCCGCGCCGCGCACAGCTGACCGGAGAGCGCGTCGTCCCCGCAGTTGTACGTCCGTGCGCTGAGCCCGCGTTCCGCGACGGCCTTGGTGAACCCCTCCAGCCCCCGGCGGGCCGACTCGTACCCGGCCTTGAGCAGTTGCTCGGGCCGGTTGACCAGGGCGAGGGTGCGGTGGCCCAGGTCGGCGAGGTGGTGCACGCACGCCGCAGCGAGCGCGGCGTGGTCGATACCCACCCACCACGTACCGTCCGGGTGCGCGGTGCGGCCGATGGTGACGAAGGGGAAGCCGACTTCGTTGAGGTGGGAGACCCGGTCGTCGTCCAGCCTGATCTCCATCACAATCGCGCCGTCGACCCTCCGCTCCGCCAGCAGCCTCTGGAAGGAGCAGTCGCTGTCCATGCCGCTGGGTGACAGCAGTACGTCGTAGTCCCGGTCGGCGGCGGCCTCCACCACGCTGCCGATGAAGTCCAGTTGCATGCCGGTGTAGTGGTGTCCGGCGGGCGGGAAGACGAGGCCGAGCGTCCTGGTCCGGCCGTTCGCCAGAGCCCTCGCGCTGGCGTTGGGCTGATAGCCCAGCTCGGCGATGACCTGCTGGACCCGGCGCCGGGTCTCCTCCGACACCGGCCGCTTGCCGCTCACTGCGTAGGAAACCGTGCTCCGGGAAACCCCGGCCCGGCGGGCGATCTCACCGATGTTCACGGCAACTCCCTTGCACGACAGCGAACCGGTTCGACTCTTTGGTGAGGAGAGAGGCGGACCACTGGGAATGGACAGGGCGGGAAGGGTGGGGTGCTGCGTACCGGGTGTCGAACCGGTTCGCGTTGCGATGAAAGTAGAAAACGCCCTCGGGGCTGTCAACGGATCGTGAAGGCACTTTGCCCAAAGCATGCGATCCGCTTGCTCTCCTATCAGGGAAGGTTCCGTCAACTGCGGGGACGAGGCACCGGCGCGGCGACGGACCCTCCGGGGACTTGCGGCGTCCGGGGCCGGGGCGGGGGCCGGGGTGGTTTCGTCAAGGCCCCATTTCCGGTGCCCCTTGATCCACACCGGGATCAGCCGAAGCCCGCCCTACGTGCAGCGACCACCCGTCCGAGGAAGCGCGTGCGAGCCCCGTTCCGGGGCCCCACTCCTCTAGATGATCTATTCCAAGGGGTCAGTGATCGTAGGAGATCAGTGAGCGTAGAACGGTTTGTCCGGTGGCGTCGTTGTGCCAGATCGCGGCGGTCAGCGCGAGAA
>NZ_DF968320.1:0-51858 GCF_001270025.1 Streptomyces azureus
CAGGGTGGCGGCTACGGCTATCCGCAGCCCGGCGCGACCCAGGCCCCTCCCGGCCCCGGCGGTGCTCAGGGCGGCGGCTACGGCTATCCGCAGCCCGGCGCGACCCAGGCCCCTCCCGGCCCCGGCGGCTTCCCGCAGCAGCCCCAGGCGCCCCAGGGACCGACGACCTGGACCGCGACCATCGGCCCGGACCGTGAGTACTTCATGGCGATGATGCAGCGCTCCGGTCCCGAGGCCGCGGGCCTGAACCTGCCCGCGTACTCGCCCGAGCAGCAGCGCACGCTCACCGGCAACCAGCTCACGATCGGCCGTCGCCGGCACTCCACCGGCGACACCCCCGACATCGATCTCTCGGTGCCGCCGGAGGACCCGGGCGTCTCACACCAGCACGCGGTGCTGGTCCAGCAGCCCGACGGCACCTGGGCGGTCGTCGACCAGAACTCGACGAACGGCACGACGGTCAACGGCTCGGAGGAGCCGATCCAGCCGTTCGTCCCCGTACCGCTCCAGGACGGCGACCGCGTGCACGTCGGCGCATGGACGACGATCACGATCCGCCGCGGCTGAGCCCGCTCAGGACAGGGGTCAGGCTCAGGACGGGAGTCAGGCTCAGGACGGGAGGGGCCAGGAGTACGGCCCCTCCGGGTCGTCCAGCCAGGCCCACTCCCGGTCCCCGCTGACCGTGATCCCGTAGCGCTCGCGCTGCGGCCTGCCCTCCTGCTCCCACAGCGCGTGCGCCTCCTGCGGGTCCAGGCTGCCGCGGGTCAGGGCCAGCAGGAAACGGAACAGGTCGTCCTCCCTGGCCCGGCGCGGTACGCCGCCCAGCTGGAGCGGCTCGCCCCCGGGCCGGCTCCCGCCGCGCAGCGGCACGAAGTAGGCGGGCGTGTGCAGGAAACGGCCCTCGGCATGGTCGGCGTCGCGCACCGTGAGCACGACCAGGCCGGTGGCGAGCGGCATCAGGATCCGGCCACCGGGGCGGCTCTGGGCGAGCCAGGCGCGCGGCACGGCGCTCAGCGCGCAGGTGGCGATGATCCGGTCGAACGGCGCGCGCTCCGGCACGCCCCGGGCGCCGTCGCCGGTGACGACGACCGGGTGGTACCCGGCAGCGGCCAGGTGCCGGCGGGCCGACTCGGTGATCTCCGGGTCGAGGTCCACGGTGGTCACCTTGTCGTCGCCCAGGCGGTGGGCGAGCAGCGCGGCGTTGTAGCCGGTGCCGGCGCCGATCTCCAGGACCGTGTTCCCGTCCTCCACGCGCAGCGCGGCCAGCATGTCCGCCATCAGGGACGGCTGGCTGCTGGAGGAGAGCAGTTCGCCGTCGCGCAGCCGGGTCGCCAGCGGGGTGTCCTCGTAGGCGCCCCGTAGCCACCGCTCACGCGCCTGCGGGTCGGGGCTCTCGCCCCACCGCCGTTCGTAGCCGCCCGCGATGCCGACGTAGTAGTACGGCACGAAGAGGTGGCGCGGGACCGCCGCGAACGCCTCCCGCCACACCGGGTCGGTGGCCCAGGCCTCGCTCGCGTCGATCCGGCGCACCAGTGCCGCCCGCGCGGAGGCGGCGAGACCGTCTGAATCCCTGTCGGGAGCATGCCCGCCCATACCCCCACAGTAAGGGCATCGGGGCCGGTCCTAGGCCTTGAGTCCTATGCCTCCGCGTCTGAGAGCATGGAGGGCGTGAAAGAGATTCGGCGCGGCACGCTTCAGGAGCAGACCTTCTACGAGCAGGTCGGCGGGGAGGAGACCTTCCGCCGGCTCGTCCACCGTTTCTACGAGGGAGTCGCCGAGGACCCGCTGCTGCGGCCCATGTATCCCGAAGAGGACCTGGGCCCGGCCGAGGAGCGCCTCACGCTGTTCCTCATCCAGTACTGGGGTGGCCCCACGACGTACAGCGACAACCGCGGCCACCCGCGCCTGCGGATGCGGCACGCGCCCTTCACGGTGGACCGTGCGGCGCACGACGCCTGGCTGAAGCACATGCGGGTCGCCGTCGAGGAACTCGGGCTCTCCGAGGAGCACGAGCAGACGCTGTGGAACTACATGACGTACGCGGCGGCGTCGATAGTGAACGCCCCGGGCTGACCCGCAGGGGCGTGGCGAGGGTCAGCGGACGCTGACGTCCAGCGCCCCGAGCCCGGCCTGTCGTACGGCGATCGACCCGTACGGTGTGCGCAGCCGCAGCCACGCGCCCGACGAGAACAGCCCCAGTGGCGCCCCGGGCCGCAGGAACCCGAGCGACTGTGCCGCGTGCACGGCGCGGACCGGGAGCCGGGTGTCGCCGACCGTACGGGACCAGATGTCCCGCCCGATCCGGTCCAGCTCGGCCCTCGTACGCCGCTCCGAGGGCAACTCCTGCGTACGGGACCGGAACTCGGCCACGGCGGCGGCCACGAGGGACCGCAGCGCGTCGGGTGCCGGCAGCCCCGGCTCGGGCCGCCAGCCGCCGCGCGGCGGCAGCACGCCCGCCCACGGCGGCCCGGTCACCGCGCCCGGCACGAGGGCCGTGGCGCCCTTCTCGTCCACCGACTCCAGGAGCTCACCGGCGGACACGGTCATGTCCAGCGTGACGTCGAGCCCGTCCTCGTACGGCTTCGCCAGCCGCACCGCGCGCACGGCCAGCACCTCGAAGGACGGCGGCCGCCCGAACACGGCCAAGGCGGTGCCCGCCGCCTGGAGGCGCACCGCGGCGCCACGGTCGTAGTGGAGCAGCCGGGAGAGGAAGGCCGCGAGATCCGCCGCCTCCCCCTCGTCGGCCAGGTGGAGCACCGTCATGCGGCGACGGCCTCCTCCTCGTCGTCCGTGTACTCCCGGAGGAACTCCCGCTCCTCCGGGGTGAGCCGGCGCGGGCGCTGTGCCTCGAAGTCGAACGGCACTATCACCGTCGAGGCCCGGACGTAGACCAGGTCGTCGTCCTTCACCTCGTAGGTGAGGGTGAAGGACGCCGCCCTTATCTCCGTGACCCACAGCTCGATGTCCACGGGGGTGTGCCGGTGGACCAGCTGCCGCTTGTAGTCGATCTCATGGCGCGCCACCACGGACCCCTGCTTGAAGTCCTTCTCCGGACGGAACAGGAAGTCGATACGGGCTTCCTCCAGGTAGCGGAGGAACACCACGTTGTTGACGTGGCCGTACGCGTCCATGTCCGCCCAGCGCAGTGGGCAGCGGTAGATGTGCCGCAAGATCAGCCTCGGGTCAGCTTCTTGTAGGTGGCGCGGTGCGGACGCGCGGCGTCCGGGCCGAGCCGCTCGATCTTGTTCTTCTCGTACGACTCGAAGTTGCCCTCGAACCAGAACCACCTGGACTCGCCCTCGTAGGCGAGGATGTGCGTGGCGACGCGGTCCAGGAACCACCGGTCGTGGGAGACGACGACGGCGCAGCCGGGGAACTCCAGCAGCGCGTTCTCCAGGCTGGAGAGGGTCTCGACGTCGAGGTCGTTGGTCGGCTCGTCGAGGAGCAGCAGGTTGCCGCCCTGCTTGAGGGTGAGCGCGAGGTTCAGCCGGTTGCGCTCACCGCCGGAGAGCACACCGGCCGGCTTCTGCTGGTCCGGCCCCTTGAACCCGAAGGCGGAGACGTACGCGCGCGAGGGCATCTCGACCTGGCCCACGTTGATGTAGTCCAGCTCGTCGCTCACGACGGCCCACAGCGTCTTCTTCGGGTCGATGTTCTCGCGGCTCTGGTCGACGTAGGAGATCTTGACGGTGTCGCCGACCTTGATGGCGCCGGAGTCGGGCTCCTCGATGCCCTGGATCATCTTGAACAGGGTCGTCTTGCCGGCGCCGTTCGGCCCGATGATGCCGACGATCCCGTTCCGCGGCAGCGTGAAGCTGAGGTCGTCGATGAGCAGCTTGTCGCCGAAGCCCTTGGTGAGGTTGTTGACCTCGACGACGACGCTGCCCAGGCGCGGGCCCGGCGGGATCTGGATCTCCTCGAAGTCCAGCTTCCGCATCTTGTCGGCCTCGGCGGCCATCTCCTCGTAGCGGGCGAGGCGCGCCTTGGACTTGGCCTGGCGCCCCTTGGCGTTCGACCGCACCCACTCGAGCTCTTCCTTGAGCCGCTTCTGCCGCTTGGCGTCCTTCTGGCCCTCGACCTTGAGGCGGGCGGCCTTGGTCTCCAGGTACTTCGAGTAGTTGCCCTCGTAGGGGTAGAGGCGGCCGCGGTCGACCTCGCAGATCCACTGGGCGACGTTGTCGAGGAAGTACCGGTCGTGGGTGACCGCCACGACGGTGCCCGGGTACTTGGCCAGGTGCTGCTCCAGCCAGTTCACGGACTCGGCGTCGAGGTGGTTGGTGGGCTCGTCGAGCAGCAGCAGGTCGGGCTGCTCCAGCAGCAGCTTGCACAGCGCGACGCGGCGGCGCTCACCGCCGGACAGGTTGGTGACGGGCCAGTCGCCGGGCGGGCAGCCCAGGGCGTCCATGGCCTGCTCCAGCTGGGCGTCGAGGTCCCACGCGTTGGCGTGGTCGAGGTCCTCCTGGAGCTTGCCCATCTCGTCCATGAGCTCGTCGGTGTAGTCGGTCGCCATCTGCTCGGCGATCTCGTTGAACCGGTCGAGCTTGCCCTTGATCCCGGCGACACCCTCCTGGACGTTCTCCAGGACGGTCTTGTCCTCGGTCAGCGGGGGCTCCTGGAGCAGGATGCCGACCGTGTAGCCGGGGCTGAGGAAGGCGTCACCGTTGGACGGCTGCTCGATCCCGGCCATGATCTTGAGGATGGTCGACTTGCCGGCGCCGTTCGGGCCGACGACGCCGATCTTCGCTCCCGGGTAGAAGCTCGTCGTCACGTCGTCGAGGATCACCTTGTCGCCGTGCGCCTTACGCGCCTTGCGCATGGTGTAAATGAACTCAGCCAAGAGAAACCGTCCGGCAGCTTGAATACGGCAGTGGGCAGATACACCCCATCTTGCCGTACCGCTAGGCCTGGGTGGAAACGCGTATGGGTGGGGGTGGCTGACCTGGCCTTTCTCGGATACCGACTGCCGGGCGACTGTCACTGTCGGTCGCCTTTGGTCGACCTCGGGCAACATCGCACGGCCCTGGGGTGATCACTTACTTTCCCAAGGGCAGGCACCGCCGCCCCTTACGGCCGTCTCGGCCGACGCTTGCTCCCGCCTCCGCTGCATCCGCTGACGATTCGACGGTCGTCCTGGGCCAGGCTCTCGATGAGGTCGCTGCCCCTTCGAGCCTTCGACGAACAGACCGTCGTCGAAGGGTGGATATGTGAGGGGGCCCCGGCGGCGCGCCCGCCGGGGCCCCCTCACTGTCAAGCCAGTCCCCACCGTGGTTGGGGCCACCGATCTGCCGGCCTCATGGCCGACCACCCTGTCCGGGCTTCTACGGAGTACCGCACGTCAGCACCAACGCCCTGACCGCTCGGGAGGCCGGGGGCTGCTGATCAGCCTTGCTCGCCACGGTCGGGAGCGTGGTCCGCAGGCGACTCGATCTTGCGCAGCCGTGTAAATGGCACAGCGGAGGCGAGCACGAGAGCGATCGCGCCCACGAGCAAGAGGGCGAGCCAGGCGCCGGACCTGTCGATGACGAGTCCTGCCGCGGCGGATGCCAGCGATGCGCCGAGGTTTACGGAGGTGTTGATCCATGTCGACGCTTCCGTCCGGCTGGTGTCCGGAACGATGGTGTCGGCGATGAGGTATCCGGTGATGAGGGACGGGGCGAGGAAGAGGCCGATGAGGGCGAGGCCTGCAGCGAAGAGACCGAGTGTGTCCAGCTGGGACACGAACACCGCAGCAAGCCCCATGCTGACGCACAGGGCGAACAGCCTCTTGCCGATTCCCGACTTGAGGTTCAGTTGCCCATAGAGGAAACCCCCGAGAGCACTTCCGCCGGCAAAGGCCGCCAGGAGCCAGCCCGAAGCTGAGACAGCATCACGTTCAGCAGCGGTGGCTGGTGCTGCGATCTCCGCGACGCCCAATACACCACCGACGCCCAGCAGGACGACCAATACCCTTGCGAAACCTGGCTGCCGCAGCGGGCGATCACCTTGCGCTCCGCTCCCTCCTGTCCCGCGCAGCGCCCCCGATGACGCACTGGACGTCATCGCTGCAGTGCCGAGGGAAACCGCTGCCGCGGTCACCCAGAGCCCAATGCTGGGAGAACTGGCCACGATGACCGCGGTGATGATGACAGGACCACCGACGAAGAGGAGCTCTTCGCAAACCGCGTCGATACTGAATGCCTTTGTTCGCTGGTCACCGGCTGTTGTGAGCGATGCCCAGAGCATTCGCATCGCCGCCCCCAGGGGTGGCGCTGTCAGGCCGACCACCGCACTGAGAACGAGGAACCAGATATCCGCGACACTCTCGGCTTCCGTGATGAGCGCGAGAGCGATGAACCCGGCGGCCTGGCCCGAGGCCATCGTGGTGAGCGCGATCCGTTGACCGAATCGATCGACGGCCCGGGCACGCCAGGGGGCGGCGAGGACGTTGGCGATGCCGAACACCGCTGTTGCGAAACCGGCCTGCGTGTACGAACCCGTGCTGTCCTGGACGGCGAGGAGGAGAGCAAGACCGCCCATCGCGAGGGCGGACCGGCCAATCAGGGCGGGGAGGAAGGCGCGAAGAGCGCCAGGAAGGAGAAGTACTGCGAGCACGAAGAAGCTCCGATGATGTGCGACCGACGCTGAACGCGAGGCCGCCAAGAATCTGACGGCTGCCGAGGTCCGGAGGGCAGGACAGGGCGCACCCTCAACGGATCAGAACCTGGACGGGAGAGACCCAGGACCGTCAGATGAACATCACGATGAACATCCGGGAAGGTTAACAGGACGCGGCCTCCATGCCGGCTTGGGTGATTCCGCGCCAGTGACCTCCCCTCCTGCCGAAGGCCGCATCTGTTCCAGGCTGAGCTGCCCAAGACCGGCGACGTGCGGAAGGGTGACCCGCTCAAACCGCGGGAGCGGATCGAGCGCATCATGGACGACAACCACGCCGGCGACCTGCCGGGAGCTCGGGCGCCTCGTCCATGGCCTCATGATGCCGACCCGCTCGCGGCCGGGTCGGGCGGCTTGGCGGAGACCGGCGGCGGTCAGGTCCTGGTCGCGACGTGGTCATTGGCTTGGAATCGACCGTCGACGCCGGTCGCCGTTGGCCGGCCTCGGGCGCCCTCGCACGGCCCGGCCAAAGGGTGCTCACCACCGCGCCGGGCTATCGTGCCGCCGTGACAAGCGCAGCGGAGCGCCCTCTCCTCTTCCTCGACGTCGATGGTCCGCTCATCCCGTTCGGGTCGTCGTCCGGCCACCCGCATTCCGCTGCTGCCGACGCCTCGGCGCCTGCCGATCAGGGGAACCCACTGTTGAGGCGGCTTGACCCCGGGATCGGGGCGCGCCTCTTGGCCTTGGGCTGCCATCTCGTATGGGCCACGACCTGGGGGGATGAGGCGAACGAGGCCGTCGCTCCGCGCATCGGTCTGCCAAAGCTGCCAGTACTGGAGTGGCCGGAGAACGGTGCCGAGAAAGTTCCGCGCGGCCTGCACTGGAAGACCCGCTCCCTTGTCGAGTGGGCCGACGGCCGGCCGTTCATCTGGGTCGACGACGAGATCAGCGCCATGGACCGCCTTTGGGTCGAAGCCGGCCATCCTGGGCCGTCGCTGCTTCATCACGTCGACCCGGCCAAAGGCCTCCAAGACGCCGATTTCTTCGCTCTCGCTGCCTGGCTTCGTGCCGTCGCGCCGAGATGAGCGCCGTCTCAGGCGTTCGATCACCGGGTAACGTGGCGATCTTCGACCGGCGGAAGCCGTACGGAGTCCTCGAAGGCCGGGCACATCATGCATATCGCCCCCCCCCGCCCCGCACGCCACCGCCTCGTCGCCGCCCTGGAGAACCTCTCCGTCACCTTCCGCGGCATGACCGCGCATCCGGACGAGCGCAACTGCGCATGCCACTGGGGCGGCCCTGAGGAGCTTCGCCTTCTGAAGACGCCGGATGTGGAACTGGAGCCGGACCTTCTGCGCCGGACCTGGCAGGCCATCGACTGGACCGATCACGCTGCCGTGCTGCGCCGTATCCCGCCGCAGTTCGCCACGGTCCTGGTCGCCGGTCGCACCGAACCCCTGTTCGGGCTGGAAGAGGTCGGATACTCATTCGCCCGCGGCCGCTGGCAACAATGGCCCGGCGAACAGGCCGATTCGGTCCGCGAGTTCCTGCGTGCCCGGTGGGTGCAGAGCCTCACCGATCCGGATGCGGTCGTCCCGGCGCACCAGGTCTTCGTGATGTGTGCCGAGGCGTCCGGAACGCTCGGCCCTTGACTTGCCGACCGGGAAGATCAGACCGGGTACCTCAGCGACCGACGTCTCGCAGAGGCGGCCGCGGAATGGGAGTGCGATCTCCTGGGAGAGATGCTGCCGTGGAGCGTCGGCTGGTACGAGCGCGACGAGGAGGGGCTGCGCGCCGAACTGGTCGCCTGGCTCCTTGGCCACGCTGCGATACGACTCCGCGAGTCGGGCGCATCGGCGGATCTGCAGCACCGAATACGGCTGCTCGGACTCACCGGTGAGGATCGCTGGACGGATCCGTACTGGCCCGGCTACCGCTACTGACGGCCGGTGGGCACGGAAGCTCCCGTGGCTGCGCGCCCCGCTCCGGCGCGACCTCGCCGGACAACCAAGGGGGGAGAAGAACCGCAGCCCGGCCAGCTCTGGGATCTGGAACTGTGCTGCGGCCCGTCTGCGGCCTGGTCCACCTCTGGGGACCTCTGCCTGGGAAGCCCGGGTCTTGTGGCTGCGGTTGCTGCGCCGACCTGCGGCGCAGTGGTGGTGGAGCCCTGGGCGCTTCCGTAGCCCCGGACGGCCGGCAACGTTGGCGGGAGCCGCTGATCCGTGTCATGAGCACAGGCCGAGGACATGTCCACGAACCCACCCTTATGAGTATCGGATGATGCTCGACAAATCTCTCCTGATGGGTGTGAACAAGAACAAAACAGTCACTCGAGTACGTAAGCGGACCAAGGGGTTACGTGATCGTGTGAGGAGGAGTGGCGATGAGCGAGGCAGCGCAGGGCGACACGACGAGGTTGCGGCAGACCGGTGAGACCGCCAGGGCGGAGGCGTCGGCCACCACCGATCAGGCCAGGCGAGCCGCGGGAGAGGTCACGGGTACCGCCGTGGACCAGGCCAAGGCCGTGGCGGGTGAGGCTCGACAGCAGGCCGGCGCGGTCGCCCAGGACCTGCGGGGCCGTGCGATGAACGAGGTTGAGGAGCAGACCAGGCGGGTGGCCGGCTCGCTGCGTCAGTGGGCGGACGACCTGGCCGGACTGGCGGAGAACGCCCAGAGCGACTCACCTGCCCGCAGCCTCGCGGCTCAGGCAGCCGACGGCGGGCACCGGGCTGCCGACTACCTGGACAAACAGGGAGTCGACGGCGTCCTCACCGATGTGCAGGACTTCGCCCGCCGGCGCCCCGGCATGTTCCTGGGCGGCGCGCTCCTGGCAGGGCTGGCCGTCGGACGGCTGGTCAAGGCGGCGGGGAAGTCCGACGGCTCCGCTGAGCGCGGACAGCAGCCCGCGGCGTCGGCCGAGGGGCAGCCCACGGCGTTGCCGTCCGGCCCTCCGCCGGAGATACAGCCGTCCGTCGGCATGCCCCCGGGCGGTGCGCCGGCTCGTCCGTACCCGGAGGTGTGAGAGATGGCCTCGATCCCGTCCCGCCAAGTGGAGGCGCGTGGTGGGGACACCTCGGTGGGCGAGCTGCTGTCCGCCGTGACCTCCGACGTCCAGACGCTGTTCCGGCAGGAGGTCGAACTGGCCAAGACCGAGGTCAAGCAGGAGGCGACCAAGGCGGGCAAGGCGGCCGGCATGTACGGCGGAGCGGGCTTCGCCGGCTACATGGTTCTGCTCTTCCTGTCACTGGCCGCAGTACTGGGCCTGGCCAACGTGATGGACGGCGGCTGGGCCGCCCTGATCGTCACCGCGGTGTGGGCCGTGGTCGCGGCGGTGCTGTACCAACGGGGTCGTACCCGGATGCGCGCCGTGGACCCGAAGCCCGGACAGACAGTCGAGACGCTGAAGGAGAATGCGCAATGGGCACGTCACCCGACCAGATGAGGGCCGAGATCACCGCCACGCGGGACCGCTTGTCCGCCGACATGGACCGGCTCGCGGACCGGACCAGCCCCCGGCGTATAGCCCGCCGCCGCACCCGCAGGATGCGCGGTGCCGTCTCGGGCATGCGGGAACGGGTCATGGGATCCGCCTCCCAGACCGCCCAGGGCGTCAGCGGCAGCGCGCAGTCGATGGCCGGATCGCTGCAGGAGGGCACCCAGCAGGCGGCCGACACCGCGCGTGAGGCGGCCGGCCAGGCCGGTGAAGCCGTACGGCAGGCTCCGGAACAGGCGATGCAGCGGACCCAGGGCAACCCGCTGGCCGCCGGTCTGATCGCCTTCGGTGCCGGCATGCTGGCGGCCTCGATGCTGCCCGTCTCCCAGATGGAGCAGGAGAAGACCACTGACCTGATGCAACGCGGTGGCGAGGCGCTGGAACCGGTGAAGCAGGCCGCCCAGGATTCCGCGCAGAACCTGAAGGAGGGGGCCAAGGAGGCCGCCCAGAGTGCGGCGCAGGAGGTGAAGGACACCGCCACGGAGGCCGCCCGTACCACGCAGGGCGAGGCCCGCGGCCAGGCCACCCAGGTAGCCGAGCAGGCACGCGACTCCGGGAGGCAGGTCGCCGACGAAACCCGGCAACAGTCAGGTCCCGGCTGAGCACCGTGCAGGCCCATCGGCCGGGTGGCGTGCTCACGACTCCCCGGTGAGGCACCTACTGAGCGAGCCACGCCGGGACGCGCGGCCCGCCGTTCACGGTGGCACCCTCGTCAAAGGCCTTGGGCCACGATCGGTCCGGGGCCTGCGTCATGAGGGCGGGTATCGAGGTGCGTCCGGACGACCTGTGGGGGGGCAGGTACGGGGGGTGGTCCGACCGCGTTGATCGCTGCGTTCGTCGGTGTCACGAGGACCTTGCCGGCCCCCGTTTTCTGGGTCGTCCACTTGGACAACGTCACGCGATCGCAGAGGCTCATCTGGCCGTCCCAGCGCCTGTACTCGCCGAGTTGGATGCCGTGGCGGAGGAACTCATCGGCGGGGCGCGGGAAGGACACGCGTACGCGGATGCGGGCATGCCTCGGCGTCGAAGAACCCGCACGGACGCCACAGATAGAGCCATGAGCAGGTGTAGAGCCATGAGCAGGTGACGGCACGCCGACGGCCCGAGCCGCCTGTCACGGCCCCTCATCGGCAGGGAAACCGCTGGTGAGGGGCATCTTCATGCCCTCTCGTGGCATGTAACAGTCCGCTCTGAGCTGGGGTTTTACCGTCCGTGCCGGTCGCCGTTGAGGGGCTCCGGCGCTGTCGCGCCGTCGTCCTCTCCGAAGTCCGGGGCCTGGAAGGGGTTCGTGGTCGGAGGCGGTGATGCCGTGGCAGTGGAGCGGGGTGCCCCTTCCGGGGCGGAGAAGAGCGAGGTCAGATCGATGAGAGGTCTCCTTCTGGTGCCGGGCCCCCGGAGGGACCTGGTGTGCCGTGACCGGGCACAGCGGTGCTAGAGCTTGGTCATCTTGGCGTACGGGCTCAGGATCCGCCTTTGAGACGAGCCGAAATCCACGAGGACCGCGATCCCGTCCTCGATGCTGATGACCCGGCCGAGGCCGTACATGTCGTGTGTGACCTGGTCGCCCACGGAGAAGTGCTTCGGGGCCGGAATGACCGGGGCCTTGAAGGGGCTGGTGGGCAGATGGCGCTTAGGAGCAGCAGGCTTTGTCATTGCCCCTAGTATGCGCCCTCGCGTGTTCTGCTGCCCGCGTCTGTCCACGTTCCGCTGTTCGGTACCGCCCCGGCCGGTCTTGGGCGGGCCTCCCTCACGTCCCGAAGTGTGCCCGCAAACGCTCCTGCGCCCCTCCCTTGCTCCCAGCCCGTACAGCCCCAGCAGCGCCGCCCCGAGGACAGGACTGGCCGTGACCGCCTGAGGGGCCGCCTTGGGTGCTCTGTCGGCCAGCAGGTCGGTGATCATGCCGTTGAGCTGCGGATGCTGGCGGCCAGCACCCCGCCGCCCAGGAGGACGGGTGTCGGCTCGTCCAGCAGTTCCAGGCGGGTCAGGGCCACCACGGCCATCGCGACCACCTCTTCCGCCTGGCGTTCGGCGATCGCGCGGGCGACCGTGTCGCCGTCCGCCGCCGTCGCGAAGAGGACCGGCGTCAGCTCGTGGCGACGAGATTGCTCCAAGTCGCCCAGATGCAGTGCCTCGATGAGGGCGTACAAGGAGGGCAGACCGAAGTGGGCGGGGAGGGTGTGGGCCGGGGCCCTGAGGCGCCCGCGGCCGTCCTCCGAGCCTGCCGCGTGCCAGGGCCTCCTCCGGCAGGCCCCGGCCGCCGCCCCGGTCGCCCGAGACCCGGCTCGGCGCCGGTAAGCGGGCCGTGCGGCCGTCGGGGCATATGCCGACGCAGTTGATGCCCGCGCCGCAGACGACCGCGACACCCCGGGGTTCCGTCACACCGGCCCGGACGCCTGGCCCGTACAGGCCGTGGCGAGGAGGGCCATGGAGGCGGAGGCGGCGAAGGCGATGGCCGCCTTGCGGGAGGTTCCAGGCATGGGGGCCCCCTGGGGAACGGGGAGCGGCGTGGGAAAGGGGGGGTGGGGTCAGTGGGGTAGCGAGGGGGGCGTGGGTTCAGCGTGAGGTGGCGTCAGCGCGAGGTGTCGAAGACCTCGTCGCGTGTGGTCGCGAGCGCGCTCTCCAGTGCGCCGCGCAGCACGGGGTGTTCACGGACGTCGCCCACGACCAGGCGTGGGCGTGACGCGGCCAGTTCTTCCAGCTCGGCCTGGACGAGGGCGCGCAGCGTCTCGCCGCCCGAGGTGAGGGACGCGCCGCTCAGGACGACGAGCTCGGGATCGAGGACCGAGACGAGGGAGGCAAGACCGGTCGCCAGCCGGATCGCGTACGACCGCAGCAGCTCCCGGTGGAGGTCGTCGTCCCGCGTGGCGGCCCGCTCGACCAGGGCCGCGGCCACCTCGGCGTACGGGCCCGCCGGGATGTCCTCGATGCCCAGTTCACGGGCCAGCCTCGGCACGGCCTGGGAACCGGCCAGCTCCTGGTAGCCGCCGCTGCTGGCCTTGGTGACCTGGCGGACCAGGGGCGTGCCCGGCACGGGCAGGAAGCCGACCTCTCCGGCGCCGCCGGTCCAGCCGCGGTGCAGCCGGCCGCCCAGGACCAGGGCGGCGCCCAGGCCCTCCTGGTTCCACAGCAGCACGAAGTCCGTGTGGTCCCGGGCCGCGCCCAGCCGCTGTTCGGCGAGGGCGACCAGGTTGACGTCGTTCTCGTACTCGAACGGCATCGGCAGGGCGGCGGCGAGCTCGTCCAGGAGGGTGGGGGAGTGCCAGCCGGGGAGGTGGGAGGCGTAGCGCAGACGGCCCGTGGTGGGGTCGAAGGCGCCGGGGGTGCCGATGACGAGCCGGTGGATGTCGTCCCGGGCGAGGCCCGCCGCCTTCACCGCGCCGTCCAGGGCGTCGGCGACCTGCTGGGCGACCGGGATGCCGGTGCGCCGGCCCGGGGCGGGCAGTTCGAAGCGGCCGACCGTGCGGCCGGTGACGTCGGCGACCGCGGCGAGGATCCGCTGGGGGGTGACGTCGAGTCCGGCGGCGTGACCGGCCGCCGGGTTGACCTCGTAGAGCTGGGCGTTCGGGCCCGGCCTGCCCTCGGTGGTGCCGGTGGCCAGGACGAGGCCCGCGGCCTCCAGGCGGGCCAGGAGCTGGGAGGCGGTCGGCTTGGACAGGCCGGTGAGCTTGCCGATCCGGGTGCGGGACAGCTGTCCGTGCTCCAGCAGCAGGTCCAGGGCGGCCCGGTCGTTCATGGCGCGCAGGACGCGCGGGGTGCCCGGCGTGCCGGCGGTTCCTGCCATGCGTGTCCACACCTGCCCTTCGGCTGCTCAGCTTCTCAGTGACCTGGCGGGGAAGTCCCATCGACCCGGGCACCTTTCCCCTCCGGCCCTCCGCCCCGGCGCGTCACACCCGCGCCCCATCACTGTTAGGAAAGTTTCCTATGGCGGGAAGGTGAGCCCGCGCCGTGCGGGCGTCAACAGGGGACGGTTCAGGCAACGCAGTCGTTGCCCGGGCGTGCGAAGAGGGCGGCACCCGGAAGGTCCGGGTGCCGCCCTCTTGGTGGCTTACCGTCCAGCCGCCCTTACCGGGACGGCTACTTCGTGGTGCTCGTCGGCGGTGCGACGGGCGTGAGCGGGGACGCCGCCGCCGACTGCGGGGACGCCGAGTTCGCGTACACCGACGGGGGCGCCATCCCCGCCGTCGGGTCGGCGGGCGTCTCCTCCGCCGTGGCCGTGGCGCCGCCGACGATCCGGATGCCCGCCGCGTCGAAGGCCCGCTTGATGCGCCAGCGCAGCTCGCGCTCCACGGTCAGGGACTTGCCGGGCATCGTCTTGGCCGAGACGCGCACGACCATGGAGTCCAGCAGGACGCTGTCCAGGCCGAGTACCTCGATCGGGCCCCACAGCAGCTCGTTCCAGGGCTCCTCGGCGCCCATCTTCTCGGCGACCTCGTCCAGGGTGGCCTTGACCTTGTCCAGGTCCTCGCCGGCGTGGACCGTGACGTCGACGTTGGCCGTGGCCCAGCCCTGGGAGAGGTTGCCGATGCGCTTGACCTCGCCGTTGCGGACGTACCAGATCTCGCCGCCGTCGCCGCGCAGCTTGGTCACGCGCAAGCCCACCTCGATCACCTCGCCGGAGGCGACGCCCGCGTCGATCGTGTCGCCGACGCCGTACTGGTCCTCCAGGATCATGAAGACGCCGGAGAGGAAGTCCGTGACCAGGTTGCGGGCGCCGAAGCCGATCGCCACGCCCGCGACACCGGCGGAGGCCAGCAGCGGGGCCAGGTTGATCTGGAAGGTGCCCAGGATCATCAGCGCGGCCGTGCCCATGATCAGGAACGACGCCACCGAGCGCAGCACCGAGCCGATCGCCTGCGAGCGCTGGCGGCGGCGCTCGACGTTGACCAGCAGCCCGCCGAGCCCGGAGCCGTCCACGGACTGGCCGCTCCGGTTCATGCGGTCTATCAGCTTGGTGATCGCACGCCGGACGACGACCCTCAGCACCGCCGCTACCACCACGATGAGCAGGACCCTCAGCCCGATCGCGAGCCACGTCGACCAGTTCTGCTCGACCCAGCCGGCGGCGTTCGTCGCGCTCTCCTGGGCGTCCTGGAGCGAGGGCACTCTCGGGGTCTCCGTATCCGAGGGGGTCGGCGACGGCGACGGGCCGACGGCGAGCAGGACAGCGGACAGGGACACGGCAGGTACCTCCAAGTACAGCGGTCCGCCCCGGTGCGGTGGTTCAGGGGGTCGAGGTCACGACTGGGTCACCGCGGGGGCAGAACCACCACACTAACGGGGCATTGTGTGTGCTTCGGCAGGATGTGTGAAGGAGAGACCGTGCTCACCTGGGCTTGAACAGGCCACGATCCGGGGGATGAATCAGATGTGGTCGAAAACACTCCCAGCCCGTTACGGGGGCATGGTGGCGCTTTCACCAGGCATGAGGGGAGACTGGCTACGAATCGTCCCGGCGCGAGCCACGCGCCGCCGGCGTCCAAGGAGGCATCCGTGCCGCACGTCCTGGTCCTCAACGCGTCGTACGAGCCGCTAGGTGTCGTACCGCTCCGCCGCGCGCTCGTCCTCGTCCTCGAGAACAAGGCCGTATGCCTCGAGGAGTCCGGCGCCTATCTGCACAGCGCGACCGTCACAGTCCCCGCACCCAGCGTGGTCCGGCTCAAGCGATTCGTCCGGGTTCCCTATCGGGGGCCCGTTCCTCTGACCCGCCGGGCGCTGTTCGCCCGTGACGGGGGCCGGTGCATGTACTGCGGTGGCGTCGCAACCAGCGTCGACCACGTCATCCCGCGCAGCCGCGGGGGCAAGCACGTCTGGGACAACGTGGTGGCGTCCTGTCGCCGCTGCAACCACGTGAAGGCCGATCGGCACCTCTTCGAGATCGGCTGGCGGCTGCGCCACAAACCCGCCCCGCCCACCGGCCTGGCCTGGCGCATCATCGGGACCGGCCATCGGGACCCGCGCTGGCTGCCGTACTTGCAGCCGTACGGCGCGGACGACGCCTTGGCCCGGATCGACGGCATTTCCGCCTGAGAAGATCCGGGCTTTCGTATGGCCGCGCGCCGTTCGGTATTGCCGCGTGCGGCCGGCCGACCGGCCCGGTGAACCCCCGTTCCCCCGGGCCGGCCCGCTTGTGGAGGGCGCCTACGCGTACCGCAGCTCCCCCGGGTGTACCGAGCGGCGCAGCAGGGGCAGTGAGGTGGCCGCGGCCAGCAGGCAGGCGGCGTAGACGGCGACAGGCACCAGGGCGATCGCCCAGGGCACCGGGCGGTTGAGGAGCAGGGCGTACCACGCGCCGATGGCCGTCCCGCCTAGGCCCGCGAGCAGTACGGCGGGGGCGAGCGGCAGCGCGGTCTCCAGCAGCAGGGCCCGGCCGAGCACCGTGTGCGGCACCCCGGCGGCGGCCTGCGCGGCCAGGCCCCGGCGGCGGGTGGCCAAGGACTCGGCGGTGCCCACGGCGAGGCCCGACAGGGTGATCGCGAAGGCGACGACGACGGCGGCGCCCGTGAGGTCGAGGCCGGTGGTGTAGTAGGTCGCGGACTTGTACAGGTTCGGTGAGGCGTGCACCACGTCGCTCAGCACCTGCCGGATGCCCATGAAGCCGGTCGCGACGGTCGTCACCAGCAGCACCGCCGCATGCGTGCGGGCGGCCGACCAGGGGTCGTCGCGCAGCCGTTCCGCCGCGATCAGGGTCGCCGCCGACCGGGCCCGGGGCGCGAGGATCCGCCCGGTCGCCTTCGAGGTGGCCCCCGAGAGCCACACCGCGCCCGCGCCGACCGCGAGAACCACGCCCATCAGCTGCAGCGGCACCCCGCCGTTCGACTGGTTGGAGGCTACTGGGGACGTGGTGGCCACGGTCAGCAACGCCAGCACCGCGACGAGCAGGACCCCGGCCAGGAACAGCAGTCCGGGCCCCCGTCCGCCGCGCGGCCCGACCCGGCGCACCCAGCCGAGCGGGGAGGCCACGACCCGGCGCAGCGCCAGTGCGCCCGCCACCGCGCCCAGCACCGGTACGGCGACGGCGACCAGGGCGATCCCCACCCAGGCCAGGACGGTCGGCCGTTCCCACTGACGCAGCAGGACCAGCACCGACAGGACGGTGGCGACCGCCGAGCCCAGCAGACAGGCCAGGCCGGTCTCCAGTGCGGCGATCCGCCGGACCTGCCAGGGTGTCGCCCCGGCCAGCCGCAGCCCGGCCAGCCGCCGGTCGCGGTGCACGGCGCCGATCCGGGCGCACTGGCCGAGGAACCCCAGCAGGGGCACGAGCAGGAGCAGCAGGCCGACGATCACGCCGGACCGCGTGCCGGGCTCGTCCAGCAGGCCCGCGGCGACGGGCACCCGGTAGCTGCCCCGCAGCGCGGCCAGGGCGACGGCGGCCAGCGCGAACCCCGTCGCGAGGGCGGCGCCCGTCGCCGTCAGTGCGACCCGCCACCACTCGCCTCGGTCGGAACCACGGGTGAGCTCCCAGGCGAGGCGCAGATCGGAACGCAGGGAGTTCACGCGGTCACCCCCAGCGGTGTCACAGCGCCGTCCCGTAGCTGGACCTCCCGGTCCGCGTACGCCGCCACCTGGGCGTCGTGCGTGATCAGCAGGACCGCCGTGCCCGACTCGCGGGCCGTGTGGACCAGGGCCGTCATGACCTGCTCGGCGGCGAGCGAGTCCAGGGCGCCCGTCGGCTCGTCGGCGAAGACCACCTTCGGGCCGGTGACCAGGGCCCGGGCCAGTGCGGTCCGCTGGGCCTGGCCGCCGCTCATCTCGCCCGGCCGCAGGTCCTGCTGTCCGCGCACGCCGAACCGCTCCAGCCACTCACCGGCCCGGGCCCGGGCACGGGCGCGGTCGGTGCCGGCCAGCAGCAGCGGCAGGGCGACGTTGTCCAGGGCCGTCAGCTCGGGGATGAGCTGCCCGAACTGGAACACCACGCCGAACTCGGTCCGCCGCAGCTCGCTCAGCCGTTTCTCGGGCAGGTCCGCCAGCCGCCGGCCGTCGTACGACACCGATCCCTCGTCGGGCCGGACGATCCCGGCCAGGCAGTGCAGCAGCGTCGACTTCCCGCTGCCGCTCGCGCCGGTCACGGCGAGGATCTCGCCGCGGTGCAGGTCGACCGAGGCGCCGCGCAGCGCGGGTGTCCTGCCGTGCGTTTTGGTGAGGCCGCTCGCCGAGAGAAGAGGCACGGGTTTGCTCATGCTGCGTCGACCTCCGCGGTCAGGGTGGTGAGCCGGGCCGCCGTGGTGCTCATCCAGCGGAGGTCGGCGTCGAGGTGGTTGAGGGCGTAGTCCGCCGAGAGCACGGTCGCGAGGTCCGCGCCCTTGGCGGCCTTGACCGCCGTGAGCTCCCGCATCCGCTCCATGTGGGCGGCGCGCTGGGCGCTCAGATACGCGGCCGGGTCGCCGCCCGAGAGGATCGTGACCACGACCTTGGCGAAGATCTCGTTCGCCACGAAGGGCGCCGGCGGCGCGATCTCCCCGGCCCACCGGGACAGTTCACGCGTCCCCTCGTCCGTGGCGCGGTAGGTCGTCCGCTCCGGGCCGCCGTCCGAGTCGGTGCCCTCGACCGCGGCGAGGCCGTCCCGGACGAGGCGCTGGAGGGTCGTGTAGACCTGCCCGTAGGCCAGCGGTCGGGCCTGCGGGAACCGTTCGTCGTGGCGTCGCTTGAGGTCGTAGCCGTGGCTCGGACCCGTGGCGAGCAGGCCCAGCAGGATGTGGCGGGTGCTCATGCCGCTCATTATGTACTGAGTACATGTACTGAGTGAATAGTAGACGCCCAAGAAGTCCGTGACGGAATCTCCAAGGGGTTCAGTCCGTGACGGCGTACGCCTCCACCGACCACAGCGAGTACCCGTACGGTGTGGCCCGCTTCTCGCCCTGCACCCGTACGAAGCGCACGTCGTGCTCGTTCATGCGGACGCTCTCGAGGCCGCCCCTGCCGTCCCGCACCGCGGCCGCCGTGCGCCAGCGGCGGCCGTCGGGCGAGACCTGGACGCGGTACGCCGAGGGGTGGGCGTCCTGCCAGCGCAGCACGACCTGCCCGAGCCGCACCGGGCGGGGCAGCTCGACCTGCCACCAGGCGCCGTCGTCCACCGGGGACGACCAGCGCGTGTCCGGGTCGCCGTCGTTCGCCGCCGACGCGGGGAAGTCGGGGGTCTCATCGGCCGAGGAACGCGCCGTGCCGGTGCGGGCCAGGTCGGGCCCGCCGGTGGGCGGGAAGGCCCGGACGGTGAGCGTGCGGGTCGCTCCCGCGAACCCCAGCCGGATGTCGTAGGACCGTTTCGGCGCACCGTGCTCCACGGTCACCTCGACCGGGACCTCCACCTTCGTGCCGCGCGGCACGGCCAGCTCGGACCTGGGCACCCGGACTCGTACGCCCTCGGGTGCCTCGACGGTGAGCCTGCCGCGGGCGTCGGCGGGGCGCAGCGAGCCCAGCCCGGCCGTCAGCCGCCGCGTCCTGCCGGTCTCGGCGTCCACGCGGTCGCGTGTCAGCTCCAGAGAGGTGGCGGGGGAGTCCGCGAACCACGGGACCAGGTGACGCACGCGGGACGACGCGGGACCGGTGACCCGCACGGCGTCCACCCGCTGCCCGGCCCGCACCTCGGTCGCCCCCGAAGCGGCCAGCCGGCCGGCCCGCCGCCAGCCCCGGCCCGGTACGTGTACCTCGACGTCGCCCTCGGTGCCGGGGTCGGTGAGGGCCGTCACGGCCGTCAGGTGCCGGGGGTGCGAAAAGCGCAGGGTGCGGCCGTCGCCCGGGTCGCCGGGGCTGGGGGGCGGCTCGTGGTCGATGCCCGACCAGGCCGCGTACGCCTTCTGCGCCCGTCCCAGGAAGGGGTCCAGGACGTCCGTGCCGACCTTGACCGGCGCAGGCTCCAGCCGGGCCCGCAGCGCACCGAGTTCGCGGTAGGCCGTCCAGGCCGCCGCCGCGTCCCCGGCGCGCTGCGCGTCCAGCATGTCGAGCGCGGCCGTGCCCGCCTCGCCGTAGCGGGCCAGCTGCGCCGACCAGGGGGCGACCTCCGGGGCGAGGGCGGTGCCCGTCAGCCGCCGCGGCAGCTCGCGCAGCACGGTGAACGCCTCGCGCAGCCGCCGCGCGGCGTCGCCGTCCGTCCCTCGACCACTCACCTCGGCACCGCCCGCGGTACGGGCCCGCCAGTACGCCTCGGTCAGCGGGCGCAGGTACGCCGACTCCTCCTCGCCGAGGACCGACGACGCGTCGTTCCCGGCGAGCGCGGCCAGGGCCTCCTCGCGGCGCCGGTCCCCGCCCGCCAGGTCGGCGATCGCGGCGCGCCAGGACTCCCCGGGGCGGTAGGCGCGCGGGTTCCAGGCGTAGTCGGCGGCGGTGAACAGCGGGATGCGGGACGCCTCGGGCTGCTGCATCGCGTTGGCGAGCAGGGCGGCCGAACCGGTGGCGACGGCCGGCTCGCGGCCCCGGTAGGGGCCGAGGAAGAGGCGGCCGGGCTCGTAGTCGTTGACCGGGTAGTTGTCCATCGTGACCAGCGGATGCCGGAACGCCTCCCGGGCGTCGGCCAGTTCGCCGCCCGTGATGGTGCGCGGCACCACCCCGACGCCCGTCCACGCCACCTCGACACCCGCGTCCAGCGTGCTCGCCAGGGCCCGTCGGTAGTCGGTCGTGCCGTCCTCGTAGAACTCGGTCGGCATCAGCGACAGACCGGCGGCCCCGGAGTGCCGGTCCGCCAGGTGCCGGGCCACCGCGTTCGCCACCCGGGCCTGCGCCCGCGCGGCCGCCCGCGGGCCGGAGCCGAACCGCTCGGCGTCCGCCTCGCAGTGCCACTCGCTGTAGCTGACGTCCTGGAACTGGAGCTGAAAGGCCCGGAAGCCCAGCGCCCACATCGCGTCGAGCTTGCGCGTCAGGGCGCGCACGTCGGCGTCCGAGGCGAAGCACATCGCCTGGCCCGGGGCCACCGCCCAGCCGAGCGTGACGTGGTTGCGGCGCGCCCGCTCGGCCAGCTCCCGGAACTCGGCGCGCTGCGCCGCCGGGTACGGCTCACGCCAGCGGGCCTGCCGGTACGGGTCGTCACCGGGGCCGTACAGGTAACGGTTCTGCTTCGTGCGCCCCATGAAGTCGAGCTGCCCCAGCCGCTGCCGGTGCGTCCACGCGGTGCCGTAGAAGCCCTCGGTGATGCCGCGCACGGCGGTGCCGGGCCAATCGCGTACGACGGCGGCGGCGATCGTGCCGTCGGCGCGCAGGAGTTGCCGCAGCGTCTGGACCGCGTGGAACAGGCCGTCCTCGCCGGCTCCGGTGAGCAAGACGCCGCCCCTGCCCACGGACAGCTCGTATCCCCCGGAGGGGAGGGCGCGGCGGTCGTCCCGGCGGACGGGCTCCGTCCGCGCCCGCACGACCAGCGCCCCGGGCGCGGCGGAGTCCGTGATGTGACGGGCCCCGGCCTGCCGCAGCAGGTCGCGCAGGGTTTCGACGGCGTACTGGTCGGCCGTCGGACCGGTGATCAGGGCGACCTCGTCGGTGACCGCGACCGGTGCGCCGTTCGCGCGCAGGGACTGGGGGCGCGGCCAGACGGAGAGGTCCGGACGGGCGGTGTCGGGGGTGGTGGGTGTCGCGGTCGCTTCCGGGACGGGCGGGGCCGCCACCGCGGCGGGCGGCGTGCCGAGGGTTCCGGCGACGACGGCGACGGCGAGAGCCGCCGCCCGCTTCCCACGCCGCAGTCCCACAGGCCCCCTCCACGTGTGTTCGACCGGGAGAACGAGCCCACCACCCGCCCGGTGAGGGTGTCAACGAGAGTGGCCGTTATGGCCGTATTGCCGGAATCTGGAGAGGGTGGAGGAGAGTGGAATGTGAGCAGAAGCACGATGTTCGGCCTGGGGTGTCTGCCTTCGCGTCGACTGGGTAGGGCTGCGATAACCGTTGAACGCCGTACCCAAAAGGAGGCCCCCGTGGCTGCGATGACTTTCCTTCCGCTCCCGGCCCCGTCCAAACCCGTGGCGGACACGTCCGCCGACCTCGACCCCCACTATGACGATCCCCGCTACGAAGACCCTCACTACTGCATCTTCAGTTCCGAGAGCACCTGCGCCGAGCCCCCGCTGACCAGCGAGCCCCCGCTGCCCGACGCCGAGCCCCTCACCAGCGAGCCGCCGCTCGCCGAATCCGCCCCCCTGACCAGCGAACCCTCCGCCTTCGTCCCGGACTTCACGAGGTCCTAGATGACCGCACCCCGGCCGGCCGAACCGCCTTCCGAGGACCTGTCCCGACTCGCCGACCTGCACGGCGTCGCCACTTCGTACAGCCCGTCCCCGGACCGTACGGTCGCGGCCTCGGCCGCCGCGGTCGCCCTCACCCTGGCCGCTCTCGGCGTGGACGCGAGCACGCCCGGCGCCGTCCGCGCCGCGCTCGCCGCCCGGGAGCGGGAACTGGGCGCCAGGCTGCTGCCGCCCACGGTGGTCGGCTGGGGCACCAGCCCCCCGGCCGCCCTGGCCGCGCTCCCCGAGGGAAGCCGGCTGCTCATCGAGACCGAGCAGGGCGAGACCCGCGCCTCGTCCGAGCACCTCCCGCCCGGTGTCCACCGGCTGACCGCCACCGTCCCCGACGGCCGCACGGCCACCGCCCACCTGGTCATCGCCCCGGCCCGCCTGCCCAGCCCCACCGGACGCTCCCACGGACTCCTCGTCCAGCTCTACTCCCTGCTCTCCCGCCGTTCCTGGGGCATGGGCGACCTGGGCGATCTCGCCGAGCTGGCCGGCTGGGCCGGGCGGTCGCTCGGCGCCGGATTCGTCCAGGTCAACCCGCTGCACGCGGCCGTGCCCGGCGCCCCCACCGACCCCTCCCCGTACCGCCCCTCCTCCCGCCGCTTCCCCGACCCCGTGCACCTGCGCATCGAGGACGTCCCCGAGTGCGCGTACGTCGAGGACCGCGAGCGGCTGCGCGTGCTGCTGGAGAGATCCGGCCGGCTGCGCGAAGCGGTGCTGGACAAGGGCGCGCTGATCGACCGCGACGCCGTGTGGGAGCTCAAGCGGGAGGCGCTTCAGCTGCTGTACGAGGTCCCGCTCGGCCCCGGCAGACGCGCCGCCTACTGCGACTTCCTCGCCGAACAGGGCCAGGCCCTGGAGGACCACGCCACCTGGTACGCGCTCGCCGAGGTGCACGGCCCGGACTGGCACCGCTGGCCGACCGGCCTGCGCGACCCGCGCTCGGCGGAGACCGTCCGTGCCCGCAACGGACTGCTGGACCGGGTGGACTTCTGGTCCCGGCTCGCCTGGCTCACCGACACCCAGCTGACCGCCGCACAGCGCGCCGGGCGCGAGGCCGGGATGCCGGTCGGGATCGTGCACGACCTCGCGGTCGGCGTCCACCCCGGCGGCGCCGACGCCTGGGCCCAGCAGGAGTACTTCGCCGCCGGCATGTCGGTGGGCGCCCCGCCGGACGCCTTCAACGCCCGCGGCCAGGACTGGGGCCTGCCGCCCTGGCGCCCCGACCGCCTGGCCGAGTCGGGCTACGCCCCCTTCCGCGAGCTGCTGCGCGCCCTGTTCCGCTATGCCGGAGCCCTGCGCATCGACCACGTCATGGGTCTGTTCCGCCTGTGGTGGGTACCGCTGGGCCACCCGCCCACGGAGGGCACGTACGTCCGCTACGACGCCGAGGCCATGCTCGCCGTCCTCGTCCTGGAGGCCTCCCGGGCCGGGGCGCTGGTGATCGGCGAGGACCTGGGCACCGTCGAACCGGGCGTGCGCGAGGCGCTGCGCGAGCGCGGGGTGCTCGGCACGTCCGTGCTGTGGTTCGAACGCGACTGGGAGGGCGACGGCCGTCCGCTGCCCCCCGACCGCTGGCGCGCCGACTGCCTGGCCACCGCCACCACCCACGACCTGCCCTCCACGGCCGCCCGCCTCACCGGCGAGCACGTCGAACTCCGCGACAGCCTGGGCCTGCTGACCCGCCCGCTGGAGCAGGAGCGCGCCGAGGCCGCCGCCGACACCGCCGAGTGGCTGGCCCTGCTCACCCACCTCGGCCTGCTGAACGGCACCGGCGGCACCGACACCTCCTCGGAGGAGGCCGAGATCCAGGCCGTCCACCGCTTCCTGCTGCGCACCCCGGCCCGCATGGTCGGCGTCTGGCTCCCCGACGGGGTGGGCGACCGCCGCCCGCAGAACCTCCCGGGAACGTGGGACCAGTACCCGAACTGGCGGCTGCCGATCGCGGACGCGGAGGGCCGTCCCGTGACCTTGGAGGATCTGGCCGCCTCGCCCCGGCTGCACGCCCTCATCGAGGTTCTGAGACAGCCGCCCGACGCGTCGGGCGGCTGAGGACGCCTCTTACGGCACCCCGGGCGCGCGGCCCCGACCGGCGTTGGATACTTTTGGCACCGTGGACAAGAAGAACGCCCTGCGCGCCGGCGCCCTGGCCGCCGGTACGACGCTGATGATGCTGCTCATGTCGTCGCCCGCCTCCGCGCTCACGCGCGACGACGGTGACGACCCCGGTCCGGGCCTGAGCGTCATCGAGACGCTGGGCCTCTTCGTCGTGGCCCCGATCGTGCTGTACCTGGTCATCCACGGTCTGGTGATGATCGGCGACAAGTCGCACAAGCAGAAGGACCCGACCAGCTCCAACATCAGGACCAAGGCCGACGCGAAGGCCGACGCCAAGGCCTGACCAGGGCTCCCTTCGAGTCCGTCACGCACCTTTTCCGAGGGCGCCGTCCCCCGCCGTACGTACGCGCATGCCGTCGTACGGCGCCCGGGGCGGCGCCCTCGGCTTTCCCGGTGGCCGGCCGGGAATCGGCCGGGAGTCAGGGATTCGGTGCCGTCAGATAGCGCTGCACCGTCGGCGCCAGCCACGCCACGATCTCCTGGCGGCTGAGCGCCACGGCCGGCGGGAGGCGCAGGACGTACCGGGTGAGCGCCATCCCGAGCAGCTGCGTGGCGGTGAGCGCGGCCCGCACCGGGACCTGCTCGGGGTCGGGGCACGCCTGGCGGGCGACCGGAAGCAGCTGCTCCTGGAAGATGCCCTGCATGCGCTCGGCCCCGGCCTGGTTGGTGGCACCGACCCGGAGCAGGGCCGTGAGCACCTCGTTGTCCTCCCACATGGCGAGGAAGTGGGTCACGAGGGCGGACCCGACCTCGTCCCGGGGCAGCGGGCCCAGGTCGGGCAGCTTCAGATCGACGGCGACGGCGGCCGCGAACAGGCCCTCCTTGCTGCCGTAGTACCGCATCACCATGGACGGGTCGATGCCCGCGTCCCGCGCGATGGTGCGGATGGTGGCGCGCTCGTAGCCGTCGGCGGCGAAACGCTCGCGGGCGGCGTGGAGGATGGCGGCGCGGGTGGTGTCCGAGCGCCTGGAGGGGGCGGTGGGCTTGTTGTCGGGCATGCCAACGAGCGTAGGTCAACATGTGTAGGCCAACAAGCGTTGACGGAGTGGATGTGCGGTTCTACATTGGTCAACGACCGTTGGTCAACGACTGTTGGCAAACGAGTGTTGGCCAACGGTCATCGACCAACATGTGTTGGCCTATAGGGAGGCCCTGATGAGCGACACCACCCGCACCGTGATCGTCGTCGGTTCCGGCCCCACCGGCCTGCTCCTGGCCGGCGACCTGGCCACCGCCGGCGTCCCCGTCACCGTCGTCGAGAAGCGCCCGCACGGGATCAGCAACCTCTCCCGCGCGTTCGTCCTGCACGCCCGCACACTGGAGCAGTTCGACGCCCGAGGGCTGGCCGGTGAAGTGGAGGCCGTCGGCCGGCGGCTCGGCCGGTTCCGCCTCTACGGCCGGCTCAGCCTCGACCTCTCCGCGCTTCCCTCCCGCTTCAACCACCTCCTCGTCCTTCCGCAGTACGAGGTGGAGAAGGTCCTGGAGCGGCGGGCGCTGGAGGCCGGGGCGCGGTTCCGGTACGAGACCGAGGTGACAGGTCTGACGCAGGACGCGGAGGGCGTGACGGTCGAGGTCCGCGGGCCAGACGGAGGCACGGAGACGCTGCGCGCGGCGTACGTCGTCGGCGCCGACGGGATGCGCAGCACGGTGCGGAACGCCATCGGGCTGCCGTTCCCCGGCCGCTCCGTGATCCGCTCCGTCATGCTCGCGGACGTACGGGTGACCGAGGAACCCGGGGAACTGCTCACCTTCGACGCCGTCGGCGACGCCTTCGCCTTCCTCGTCCCCTTCGGCGACGGCTACCACCGCGTCGTCTGCTGGGACCGCGGCCGCGAGCTCCCCGACGACGCGCCGGTCGGACTCGACGAGATCAGGGAGACCACCCGGCGCGCCCTCGGCCGTGACTTCGGCATGCACGACCCCCGCTGGATGTCCCGCTTCCACAGCGACGAGCGGCAGGCACCCTCCTATCGCGTCGGCCGCGTCCTCCTCTCCGGTGACGCCGCACACGTCCACACCCCGGCCGGCGCCCAGGGCATGAACACCGGCCTCCAGGACGCGGCCAACCTGAGCTGGAAGCTGGCCGCCGTCCTCAACGGGCACGCGGCCGACACGCTCCTCGACACCTACCAGGCCGAACGGCACCCCGTCGGCAGGACGGTGCTGCGCAGCAGCGGCGGCATCGTGCGTGCCGCCATGGCCCGGCGGCCCTGGACGATTGGCCTGCGCACCGCCTTCGCCGCCTTCCTCGACACCGTCGGCCCGGCCCGCCGCAAGGCGCTCGGCCAGGTCACCGGCATCGGCTACCGCTACCCCGCGCCCCGCGGCTCCCACCGCTTCACCGGCCTCCGCGTCCCGGACGTCGCCCTGGCCGGAGGCGGTCGTCTCCACGAGGCGATGCGGGGCGGCCGGTTCGTGCTGATCACCCCGGAGCCGTACAAGGCCGGGGCCGGCCGTGAGGACCGGCTGGCCGTGGAGCGCTGGGCGAGCGACCGCCGTACGACCGTGCTGGTACGGCCCGACGGGTACGCGGCATGGGCGGCCGACTCGGCGGACGTCCGGGCGATCGAGGCGGCCGTCGCCGCCCACGTGGGGTAGCGCATCGGCGGGTCGGCACCGGCACCGGCCGGTCAGGTCACCGGCGAATGCGTCGGACGCCGGCTCAGTCCTGCCGGTCCTCCGTCGTCCGGAGCAACTGCCTGAGCAGCTCCGCCAGTTGTCCGGCCTGCTCGGCGTCCAGGCCGGACAGCGCCTCCGTCTGGACGGCGAGTCCGGCGCCGACCGCCTCGTCGATCAGCTCCAGGCCCTTATCGGTGAGCGTGACCTTCAGGCCACGGCGGTCGTGCGGGTCGGGGGAGCGGCGCAGCAGGCCGGCGCGCTCCAGCCTGTCGAGGCGGCCCGTCATTCCTCCCGTCGTGAGCATCAGCGTGGCCGAGAGCTGCCGGGGCGAGAGCGTGTAGGGCTCGCCGGCGCGGCGCAGGGTCGCCAGGACGTCGAACTCCCCGCGGCCGATCCCGAACCGCGCGTACGCCTTCTCCGTCCGGTCGCCCATCGCGCGGGAGAGCCGGTAGATGCGGCCGAAGACCTCCATGGCGGCGGTGTCGAGGTCGGGCCGCACGGTCGCCCACTGGTCGATGATCGCGTCGACGGGGTCCTTGCGCTGCTCGGGGCGTTCGCTCATGGCACGAGTATCCGACGGCTCCGGGTCGCCCGCAAGAAAGTGGCTTGACGGCAAGTGGCTTAGCGCTAAGCTACTTGTCACTGACCTACTCCGAAGGGTGCGACTCATGCGTCCCCAGGCCGCGCACCGCGCCACACTCACCGCCCTCACGGCCCTCGCCCCCGTCTCCTGGGGCACCACCTACGCCGTCACCACCGAGTTCCTCCCGCCCGACCGTCCCCTGTTCACCGGCCTCCTGCGCGCCCTGCCCGCCGGTCTGCTCCTGCTGGCCCTCGCGCGGGTGCTGCCGCGCGGTGCCTGGTGGTGGAAGTCGGTGGTGCTGGGCGCGCTGAACATCGGCGCCTTCTTCCCGCTGCTGTTCCTCTCCGCATACCGGCTGCCCGGCGGCATGGCGGCGGTCGTCGGCTCGGTCGGCCCGCTGTTCGTGGTCGGCCTCTCGGCCCTGTTGCTGGGGCAGCGGCCGTCGCCGCGCACGCTGCTCACCGGGGTCGCGGCGGCGTTCGGCGTCAGCCTGGTCGTGCTCCAGGCAGCCGGGGCGCTGGATGTGCTGGGCGTGCTGGCGGCCTTCGCCTCCACCGCGTCCATGTCCGCCGGCATCGTGCTCACCAAGCGGTGGGGACGCCCCGAGGGCGTCGGCCCGCTGGCCCTCACCGGCTGGCAGCTGACCGCGGGAGGCCTGCTCATCGCGCCCCTCGCCGTCCTCGTCGAAGGCGCACCGCCGGCGCTGGACGGCCGGGCGGTCGGCGGCTACCTCTACCTCGCCCTGGCGAACACGGCGGTCGCGTACTGGCTGTGGTTCCGCGGCATCGGCCGCCTCACCGCCACCCAGGCCACCTTCCTCGGTCCGCTCTCCCCGCTGACCGCGGCCGTGGTCGGCTGGGCGGCGCTCGGTCAGACGCTGACACCGGTGCAACTGGCGGGCATGGCGCTGGCGTTCGGAGCGACGGTGGCGGGGCAGATCGGGCCGCGGCGGAAGCCGTCGGGCTCGGAAGCGGTCCGGGGAACCTCTGGCGGGCCAGTCCTCGGTTCTCCTGGAAGGAAGGCCCCAAGGGATCCGATGGACGTGACAGGTCAGGGCGTGACAGGTCCGGCGCTGCGGCGGTAGGTCCCGCTTCCGCTCATTCCGCCGCCACGATTCGCTTGACCGCGGCCGTCACCAGCTGTTCGCGCTCGGCCTCCGTGAAGACGTCCGGCAGGGTGAGCTGCTCGACGATCAGCCAGTTCAGGGTCAAAATGAGCAGTTTGACGGCCATGGCGTCGCCGGGGAGGCCGGAGGCCTCGTGGTAGGCGACGTTGGCGTCGACGTCGGCCCGGACCCGTTCGGTGAGGACCTTGCGCAGTTCGGGGCGGCGGGTAGCTTCCAGCCGGAGTTCGAGCAGTGCGAGGTAGCCGGTGCGGAAGGAAGCGACGCGGCTGACGAGTTCGCGCATCAGCTCCACATAGGTTTCCCGGTCGCGGCCGGCCGCGCGCTGGCGGGCGATGGTGGCCTCGTCGGGCTGGAGCCGCTCGTAGACACGGGCGCCGGCCTGGGTGAGCAGGTCGTCGCGGTTGGCGAAGTAGTTGGACGCGGTGCCGGCGGGTACGGCGGCCTCGGTGTCCACCGCCCGGAACGTCAGGCCCCGTGCGCCTTCTCTGGCCAGCACCTCGATCGCCGCGTCGACGAGGGCGGCACGCCGCTGTTCGTTCCGTCTGACCATTGACACCACTCCACTCGTAGTACTACGTTCAAACCACTTCAAGCAGAGTACTACATGTGGAGTTACCTGATGCGAAAGCTCGTGTACTACGTCGCTGTCACGCTCGACGGCCGCATCGCCGGGCCGGGCGGCGAGTACGACTTCTTCCCCGCCGGTGACGAACAGCAGACCGCCGCCTACAGCGCCTGGACCAACACCCTGTACCCCGAGACCGTCCCGACCGCCTACCGCGCCGCCGTCGGCCTCGCCGACGCACCCAACCGGCACTTCGACACCGTCGTCATGGGCCTCGGCACCTACCGCCCCGCCCTCGACAACGGAATCACCAGTCCGTACGCGCACCTGCGCCAGTACGTGGTGTCCAGCACCCTCGAATCCGATACCGACCCGGCCGTCACCGTCGTCCCGGGCGACCCGCTCGCCCTCGTCCGCGAGCTCAAGCAGGAGGAAGGCACCGGCTTGGACGTCTGGCTCTGCGGCGGCGGCAAGCTCGCGGGCACCCTGCTGCCCGAGATCGACGAACTGGTGATCAAGAACTACCCGGTGGCCGCGGGCGCCGGCGTCCCGGCCTTCGACGGCGCCTTCGACCCCACGGTCTTCGACGTCGCCGAACGCACCGCCTTTCCCAACGGCGTCACTCTCACCCACCTCATCCGCCGCTAGCGGGTGTCCGCAAAGTCCCGCCTGCTCCGGGACCGCCCCCGGCACGGACAAGGGGCGCCCGGCACTGCGCCGGGCGCCCCTCATCGCCGTACGGTCGACTACTGCGCCGCCGCGTCCGCCGCCTGCGCCCTCAGTGCGCGCTCCACGCCCGCGCGCGACTCCGACACCAGCCGTCGCAGGGCCGCGTTCGGCTCGGCGGAGGTCAGCCAGGCGTCCGTCTTGTCCAGGGTCTCCCGGGAGACCTGGACCGTCGGGTAGAGGCCGACGGCGATCTGCTGGGCCATCTCGTGGGAGCGGGACTCCCAGATGTCCTTGACCACCTCGAAGTAGCGGTCCGCGTACGGGGCGAGCAGGTCGCGCTGGTCGGTCTGGACGAAGCCGGCGATGACCGCCTCCTGCGCGGCGTTCGGCAGCTTGTCGGAGTCGACGACCGACGCCCACGCCTCCGCCTTGGCCTCCGGGGTCGGCCGGGCCGCGCGGGCCGTGGCGGCGTGGCGCTCACCGGCGGCCGTACGGTCACGGTCGTACTCGCCCGCGATCTCCGTCTCGTCGAACCGGCCCACCGCCGCGAGCCGCTGCACGAACGCCCAGCGCAGCTCCGTGTCGACGACCAGGCCCTCGATGGTCTTCGAGCCGTCCAGCAGGGCGTCCAGCAGGTCCAGCTGCTCGGGCGTGCGGGCCGTCGCGGCGAACGCGCGCGCCCACGCCAGCTGGTGGTCGCTGCCCGGCGCCGCCGCCCGCAGATGGGCCAGTGTCGCGTCGGTCCAGCGGGCCAGCAGCGCCTCGCGGGCGGCCGGGTCGGCGTACAGGTCGACCGCCAGCTTCACCTGGCGGTGCAGCGACTGCACGACGCCGATGTCGGACTCCTTGCCGATGCCGGACAGCACCAGCGAGAGGTAGTCGCGGGCCGCGAGCTCGGCGTCGCGGGTCATGTCCCAGGCCGACGCCCAGCACAGGGCGCGGGGGAGGGAGGACTCGAAGTCGCCGAGGTGTTCCGTGACGACGGCCAGGGACTGCTCGTCCAGGCGGACCTTCGCGTAGGACAAGTCGTCGTCGTTGAGCAGGACCACGGCCGGGCGGCGCTTGCCCACCAGCTGCGGTACGGGCGTCAGCTCGCCGTCCACGTCCAGCTCGATCCGCTCGTCGCGGACCAGCTTGCCGCTGGCGTCGTCGAGTTCGTACAGGCCGACGGCGATCCGGTGCGGGCGCAGCATCGGCTCGCCCTTGGCGCCCGCGGGCAGGGCCGGGGCCTCCTGGCGGATGGCGAAGGAGGTGACGACACCGTCCGCGTCCGTCTCGACCTCCGGGCGCAGGATGTTGATGCCGGCCGCCTGGAGCCACTTCTCCGACCACGTCTTCAGGTCGCGGCCGGAGGTCTCCTCCAGGGCGCCCAGCAGGTCGGACAGGCGCGTGTTGCCGTAGGCGTGGCGCTTGAAGTAGGCCTGCACGCCCCGGAAGAACTCGTCCATGCCGACGTAGGCGACGAGCTGCTTCAGGACGCTGGCGCCCTTGGCGTACGTGATGCCGTCGAAGTTGACCAGGACGTCGTCCAGGTCCCGGATCTCGGCCATGATCGGGTGCGTGGAGGGCAGCTGGTCCTGCCGGTAGGCCCAGGTCTTCATGGAGTTGGCGAAGGTGGTCCACGCGTGCGGCCACCGGCTCCCGGGCGCGTGCGCCTGGCAGGCGATCGAGGTGTACGTGGCGAACGACTCGTTCAGCCACAGGTCGTTCCACCACTCCATGGTGACCAGGTCGCCGAACCACATGTGGGCCAGCTCGTGCAGGATGGTCTCCGCGCGTACCTCGTACGCCGCGTCCGTCACCTTCGACCGGAACACGTACTGGTCGCGGATGGTCACCGCGCCCGCGTTCTCCATCGCGCCCGCGTTGAACTCCGGCACGAACAGCTGGTCGTACTTCTTGAACGGGTACGTGTAGTCGAACTTCTCCTGGAACCACTCGAAGCCCTGCCGGGTCACCTCGAAGATGGCGTCCGAGTCGAGGTACTCGGCGAGCGAGGGGCGGCAGTAGATGCCGAGCGGGACGGACTGGCCGTCCTTCTCGTACACGCTGTGCACGGAGTGGTACGGGCCGACGATGAGCGCCGTGATGTACGTCGAGATGCGCGGCGTCGGCTCGAACACCCAGACGCTGCCCTGGGGTTCGGGGGTGGGCGAGTTGGAGACGACGGTCCAGCCCTCCGGCGCCTTCACGGTGAACTGGAAGGTCGCCTTCAGGTCCGGCTGCTCGAAGCTCGCGAACACCCGCCGGGCGTCCGGCACCTCGAACTGGGTGTAGAGGTAGGCCTGGTCGTCGACCGGGTCGACGAAACGGTGCAGGCCCTCACCGGTGTTGGTGTACGCGCAGTCGGCGACCACCCGGAGGATGTTGCGGCCCTCCAGCAGGCCGCGCAGGGCGATCCGGGAGTCCGCGAAGACCTCGGCGGGGTCGAGGGAGTCCCCGTTGAGGGTCACCTCGTGCACGGCCGGGGCCACCAGGTCGATGAACGACTCCGCCCCGTTCTCCGAGACGTCGAAGCGCACCGTGGTCGCGGACCGGTAGGTGCCGCCCTCCTGCGCGCCGGAGAGGTCGAGTTCGATCTCGTACGAGTCAACGGCGAGCAGCTTCGCCCGCTGCTGCGCCTCCTCGCGGGTCAGGTTTGTGCCAGGCACGCGGTCATCTCCTCGGTATGGGTGGGTTGCGTCATCTTTCCACGGCAGCTTGGCATCGGGCGACGACCTGAGGGTTCCCGGGGGACACCGCTTGCGCGGCGACGGTCCGCGCGAATTCCCGCGCCAGGGCGCGGGAACGATCAGCACCCTGCTGGTCGGTTCGGCGAGGCTGGGCACGGTCGTCCTGCTGCTGATCCCGGCGGCGGGCTCACTCGCCGGCTCGACGCTGCTGCTCGCCTTCCGGGGCCTGGGTACGGGGGTGTCTCGATCCCCGCCCGGAACTGGCTGTCAGCCGATCGCGCTGGGCGTTCACCGGGGATCGCGCCGGGCGTTCACCGGGAGCCGCCGCGCTGCGGCTCGGCGCGGGCCGTGCCCTTGTCGCCCTGCCGGCCCGGCCGGACGCGCGGCCGACGTACTCGGCCCGACGGCGGTGCTCCGCGTGCGCGGCGGCCTGCCGCTCCCGGCCCTGCCCGCGGCCGTACGGGCCGTGCGGCCCGGGACAGGGGCAACGCGACGTCCGGATCCCGCCGGTCCGCAGAGCCCGGACGAGCAAACCTGATGACCATGACGACGACGTACACGGCACGCCCCATCGACCCGCACACCCTGAAGAACCTGCGCACGGCCGACGACGCGGACCGCGCACCGGCCCCCTTCACCGACACCGAGGGCGGCGCCCCCCTCCGCTGCTGCCTGCGCCGCGGCGAACCGGGCGAACGCATCGCCCTGGTCTCCTACGCCCCACTGCGCCGCTGGGCGGCCGACAGGGGCGTCGATCCCGGCGCCTACGACGAACAGGGCCCCGTCTTCATCCACTCCGAGGAGTGCGCGGGCCCGGACGCCGAAGCCGCCCTCCCCTTCACCGATGCCCACCGCACGGTCCGCCGCTACTCCGCCGAGGGCCGCATCCTGGGCGGCCGGCTGGTCGAGGAACCGGCTGCCTTCGAGCGAGCGCTCGGGGAAGCGTTCGACGACCCGGCCGTGGCGCTCGTCCACGTCCGGGCCGTCGAGTACGGCTGTTTCCTCTACGAGGTGCGCAGGGGCTAGCCCTTCAGCTCGGCCGCCACCAGTTCCGCGATCTGGACCGCGTTCAGGGCCGCGCCCTTGCGGAGGTTGTCGTTGGAGACGAAGAGGGCCAGACCGTTGTCCACCGTCTCGTCGCGGCGGATGCGGCCGACGTACGACGGGTCCTTGCCGGCGGCCTGGAGGGGGGTGGGGATGTCGGAGAGCTCGACGCCCGGGGCGTCCTTCAGCAGCTCCGTCGCGCGCTCCGGCGAGATCGGGCGGGCGAAGCGGGCGTTGACCTGGAGGGAGTGGCCGGAGAAGACCGGGACGCGCACGCAGGTGCCGGAGACCTTCAGCTCGGGGATCTCCAGGATCTTGCGGGACTCGTTGCGGAGCTTCTGCTCCTCGTCGGTCTCGTTCAGACCGTCGTCGACGATCGAGCCCGCCAGCGGCAGTACGTTGAAGGCGATGGGGCGCTTGTAGACGCCCGGCTCGGGGAAGTCGACCGCCTCGCCGTCGTGCGTGAGCTTGTCCGCCTCGGCGACGACCTTCTGCGCCTGGTCGTGCAGCTCGGCGACGCCCGCGAGGCCGGAGCCGGAGACCGCTTGGTACGTGGCGACGACCAGGGCTTCCAGGCCCGCCTCCTCGTGCAGCGGACGCAGCACCGGCATCGCGGCCATCGTCGTGCAGTTCGGGTTGGCGATGATGCCCTTGGGGCGGTTCTTGATCGCGTGCGGGTTCACCTCGGAGACGACCAGGGGCACCTCCGGGTGCTTGCGCCACGCCGAGGAGTTGTCGATCACGACCGCGCCCTGGGAGGCGACCTTCTCGGCCAGCGCCTTGGACGTGGCACCGCCCGCGGAGAACAGCACGATGTCCAGGCCGGTGTAGTCGGCGGTCGCCGCGTCCTCCACCGTCACACCGTCCAGCTCCGAGCCCGCCGAGCGGGCCGAGGCGAACAGGCGCAGCTCCGTGATCGGGAAGTTCCGTTCCTTGAGGATCCTGCGCATGACCGTGCCCACCTGTCCGGTGGCTCCGACGATTCCGACCCTCACGGTGACTCCCTCTCCTGCGTCTCTTCACGTGCTCGTTGCTTGGCCGAGGCTTTTCCATCATGCGGCCGACCACGGCCCGCCTGTCCACTTCTTTCCCCGGTCTGCCCGGGGAGTGGGACGACGTGTCCCGTTCCATGGTTGCGGACATCCGGCGCCCACCCCCGCTGAGCTGGAGAAATTCGTTTGCCGGGGGGCATACGCCGCAAGGTCGCCTGCCCCTGTTGGTCTCGGCCACACGGGAGTGTGACGTACGCCTCTGTCGCCCGCCGGAAAAAGGACCGAACGTTCCGGGCGGTGCCGGCGTCGTAGGAGAAACACGGTGAGGGGGGTGGCTTGTGCTGCTGCGCGGAAGGGCCCGGCGCGGCCGGGAGGCGCACGCCGGCACCGGCGACGATCCGCTGGACGCGGCACAGGAGCGCCGGGTGCGGGCGGTGCTCGCGCTGGGCGGGGTGCCGCAGGCGGACCTGCCGGACGGGGTACAGCAGGTCCGCCTGCGGCTGCTGGAGCGGGCCGCGAGCGGCCGGGAGGCGCCGCGGGACGTATCGGCGTGGGCGGCGGTGGTCGCGTCCAACCTGGCCATGGACTGGCACCGGGCCAAGCGCCGCCAGGAGCGCCTCGGGGAGCGGCTCGCCGCCCTGCGGCAGCTGGAGCACCCCTCCGGCGAGGACACCAGCGTGCTGTCCGTCGCCGTCGCCCAGGGCCTGGACGAGCTGCCCGACGCCCAGCGGCAGGTCGTCGTGCTGCGCTTCTACGCCGACCTGCCGGTCCGGTCCATCGCCGAGCAGCTCGGCGTCCCCGAGGGCACGGTCAAGAGCAGGCTGCACACGGCGGTACGGGCCCTGCGCGCCCGCCTGCACGAGGACGAGGTGGTGTGACATGCCCGCCCAGCACGAGCGGAACACCGGTGCGGACCCGCTGATGGCCGCGATCACGGGGGAGCCGCTGACGGACGCCGCCCTCTCGGACGAGCACAGCGCTGCGGTGGCCGATGTGGCGCTGCTGCGCCGGCACCTGCGCATCCTGGGGGACGCGCTCGCCGAACCGGCGCCGGTGCACGATCTCGTGCAGACACCCGACCCCGCTCCGCTACGGCCGCCCCGGTCCCGGCGCCGGCCCTTCGCCCTGGCCCTCGGTGCCGTCGGGGTGGCCGCCGCTGCCGTCCTCTTCGCCGGCATGTCGTGGCCCGTGGTCGAGTCGGGGAGCGGCTCCAGCGACGCCACGAGCAGCGGGTCGGCCGAGTCGGACTCGGGCGCCGCGGCGTCCAGGAGCGCCGCCGGATACCTGTCGTGCTCCCGGCTCGTCGTCGAGGGCACGGTCACCGAGGTCGAGCCCCTCGCCGGTACCGGGCAGCAGCGCGTCACCCTGCGCGTGACCCGCTCTTACAAGCCGGCGAAGGCCGAGGCCGAGATCAGCTTCCTGTGGGAGAACTTCCTGGAGCCCCGCCCCCGCAAGGGCCAGCACGTGCTGGTCGGCATCCCGCGCGACACCGCCGTGGCCGACAAGTGGGTCGTCGACCGGCGCGATATCGCCGACGAACGGGCCTGGATCACCGAGGCACTGCCGCAGGCGCGCGGGCTGAAGTGCGAGGACGACGGCTGACCCCGGGGGGTATCGCCGAGGGGAACGCCGAGGGGGCGGCCACGTCAGGTACGTGCCCGCCCCTCCACATGCTTCGCGCCTACCCGATGAGGAGCCGCTTGCTGACCTTGTCCTCGGGCGCTCCTTCGGCACCGGCCTGGACCCTACGGTTGCTACGCCACCAACTACCCCTGGTCGAAGATCAAGGTCAAGGGGTCCGGTGGCACCTCCTTCACCAGTTCCAACAAGTAAGGAAGTTCCCTGGTGGTCAGGCTTCTCCTGAAGGTGCTCGCGACAGTCGCGGTGTTCGCCGGTCTGCTGGTCCTGCTCGGTAGCGGGTTCGGAACCGTGGAGATCACCGTCTGGACACTCCTGCTGGCCGCCTCTGTCGCGGTCGTGATCAAACGGCACCGATCCGTGGGGTGACGGAAGCGGGGCCGGTGCTCGTCAGAACACCGGCCCCGCTCCTTTCACACCATCCCGAACCGGTTGCTAGGGAACGGCCTTCTCGATGGTGACCGTGCTCGTACCCGCGACCGTGCCGCGGTTGTTCACGAGCTGGAGTTCACCGGAGAACTTCCGGCCCTCGGGAGCCGCGCTCTTCACCAGGACCTGGGCAGTCACCTTCGCCGACTCGCCGCTGGTCAGCTTCACAGCCTGCGAGGCGTCGACGTTCACCGCACCGAGCGAGGGCGCGAAGAACACGTCCTTGTAGTCGTACGCCGTCGATCCGGAGGGAACGGAGTAGCCGTCGACGACGATGGTGTAGGTGCCGGCCGCCGGCGCGGTCAGGCTGACCGACTCCTCGGAGTCACCGTCGGCGGACTGCCCGACGACCTTGCCGTCCTTGAGAACCGCGAGGTCGAGATCGGCCTTGGCGTCGGACACGCCCCCGATCGCCACCTCGAGACGCTCAGCCCCCTCGGGGACGGTGACGGAGGACTCCTGCGAATCGCCGTGCGCGATGGTCTTCCGGGTGATCAGGCCGGAGCCCAGAGCCCCGCCCTTCAGCCTGCCGTCGATCGCGGCGAACTTGTTGGTGACGGTCCACTCCGCGTTGACCGGAGTGCCGGTCTTCGCCTCGGCGATGGTCTTCTCCGCCGGGTCGAAGACCGCGCCGAGCACGGCGACGTCCAGCTTGTACGGGTTGTCGAGCAGCGGCGACGTACGGCGCGACTCGACCTCGATCTCCCACACGCCGGGCTTCGGGTTCGCGTAGGAACGCAGGTCCGGGCGGCAGGTGTTGGCCGGGTTCGAGTAGTTCGGGTAGCAGTTGACCGTCGACGTCGGGTCGGCCGGGACGCCGAACGGGTGGATGGAGATGAACCGGGTCTGGCTCTTGTCCTTCAGCCCGCTCATCGCGACCTCGAGCGTCTTCGCGCCCTCGGGAACGGTGACGTAGTAGTGCTGCGAGCTGTTGCGCTGCACCGAACCGGACGCGGAGAACGTGGACTTCAGCGGCGCGGAGACGACCACCGTGTGCAGGACCTGCTTGTCGATGCCCTCGGTCTTCGGGTCGTCGACCTCCAGGATCGCGCTCTTGATGCCCGCGGACTTCGGCGCGGCCTGGACCTTGACGGTGACCGGCTTGTTCAGCGGCAGCTTCACCTCGTCGGAGCCGACGATCCGGAACGTGCCGCCCGCGTTGTTCTCGAAGTGCAGCTCGTGCCGGATCGCCTTGTCGGCGCCGGACGTCCGGGTGACGGTGATCTCGTACGTCTTCTTCTGGCCGGCCTTCAGGCCGCCCTCACGGTCGTACAGGCCCGTGCCGTAGCCGGGCGTCTTGAGCTTGTCGTCCATCGCGGTGTCGACCGGCGCCTTCACCGCGTAGGCGTGGGAGGTGGCGCCGTCGCGGATCGAGTCCCAGGCGTCCTCGATGTTCATCAGGCCCGCGCCCTCCTCGTACGCCTGCACACCCTTGATGTGGTCGGCGGTCGAGGTGAGGGCCGTGCGCAGGGTCGCCGGCGTGAGCTCGATCTTCTTCTGCTTCGCGGCCGACAGCAGCAGCGCGGCGGCGCCGGCGGCCTGCGGGGAGGCCATCGAGGTGCCCTGGAGCATGCCGTAGCCGGCCGGCAGTGCGTAGCCCGCCTCGGCGACCGGCGCGCCCGGCATCCAGGTCTGGATCGTGTTGATCGCGGCACCCGGGGCGACCAGGGTCGGGGTGAAGCCGCCGTCCTCACGCGGGCCGCGCGAGGAGAACGGCATCAGCGCGTACTTCTTCTCCACGACCGAGCCGTAGTTGGCGGCCCAGGTCTCCTTGGAGACGGACGCGCCGACCGAGATGACCTTGTCGGCCAGGGCCGGGTCGCCGATGGTGTTGGTGCCGGGGCCGGAGTTGCCCGCGGAGATCACCAGCTGGACGCCGTAGGTGTCGATGAGGCGCGTGTACAGCTCGGCGCGCGCGTTGTTGCCGTCGTTCAGCGGCGGCAGGCCGCCGATGGACATGTTGACGATGTCGACGCCGCGCTTGGTGACGAGGTCCATCATGCCCTCGGTGAGCGCGACGTTGGTGCAGCCGCCTGACCAGGTGCAGGCGCGCGAGGAGACGAGCTTGGCACCCGGCGCCGCGCCGTCCATCTTGCCGCCGAACAGGCCGTTCGCGGCGGTGATGCCGGCGACGTGCGTGCCGTGCTCGGACTCGATGACGCCGATGTTGACGAAGTCGGCCCTCGCGCCGGCGCCGTTGTAGACGACGTTCTTGCGGATCTCGACGACGAACGGCTGCCGCTCGGCGACGTCGGTCTTCGGGTCGTCGGTGCCGAAGTATCCGATCTGGAAGCCGTCCTTGTACGGCTTCATCGCGGTGTCGTCACCGAAGTCGTTGTTGTTGTTCAGGTCGACCCGGACCGTGCCGGCGGCCGGGTCGTACAGCACGCCCCAGGAGTCCGTGGTGTCGCCGTCGCGGTTGGCGTCACCCGCGGCGTCACCGCCGGTGGTGTACGACTCCTTGAAGGTGCTCACCCGGTACGAGCCCGAAGGCGCCGTCCAGGTCCTGCCGTCGTGCGTGAACGTGGGGCCCGAGACCGAGGTGTCCATCCGGCGCCAGGTGTTGTCGTTGTCGACGACCGGGTCCGTCGCCGTCACCCAGTCGACGATCTTCCGCTCGCCGGTCGTGGTCTTCTGGAGTGCCGGGTGGCCCAGGTCGACGCCGGAGTCCAGGATGCCGATGGTGATGCCGCGGCCGTCCGCCTTCGGGTGGTCCTCGACGAAGTCGACCGCGCCCGTCTCGAAGGACGGGTTGTACGGGTTCTCCGCGGGGGTCTTCTTCCCCGGCGCCGGGTACGTGCCCGCGGCGGCCTCGGCGCCCTTGACGGCGTCCGCGGCCGGCGTCGGGTCGTCCAGCGGGATCTCCTCGCGCAGGTCGATGCCGTGCACGGAGGAGAGCTTGACAGCGGCGGCGATGGCCGAGTCCGCCCGGGACGTCGGGACGGTGGCGCGGACGTAGCCCAGCTTGTCGTCGGCCCGGCCCACCGCGCCGCCCTTGACCGCGTCCAGCTGCCCGGCGACCTGCTCGGTCTGCCCGGGAGCGGTGGCGATCATCATCGTGACGGTCTTGTCGCCGTCGGCCTTGGCCTCGGCGAGCAGGTCCGCGTCGCCCGAACCGAGCTTGGCGTGCGCGGACTTGACGTCGGTGTCGGCCGGGGCGGAGGCGCCCGGCTCGTCGGCGGCGAAGGCCAGGGGGACCGGTCCGGCCGCGGAGAGCGCGGCGACGAGACCGGCGGCCACGGCGACGCGCGCCGCACGTCTGCGGGCCGATATCGGCTCAGGCTGGGGGGTGTTGGTCATCGGCATCCCTTGTAGGTAAAGGAACGAGCGGGAGCGGCCGGGGCCGATCGGTCCTGGTCGCGACCGTCCGGAACGCAGGCCCGGACGATCGCACAGCTTTACGCAAGGGGAGGTTCTTTGGGGAGGGTTGACCGAATCGAAATGGATGTATGGGGAAAACCCGCGATGCGTTTTGCGGGCATGAGTCCTGAAGGCGGCGAAATCGGTTAACGTCCCGGAGTGAGACAGAAGTTGAGGGTGGCGGCCTACGCCGTATGCGTCCGTGACGGACAGATCCTGCTCGCCCGCTCCCCGGCGGCCGACGGCACCCCCGAGTGGGTCATGCCCGGCGGCGGCATGGAGCACGGCGAGGACCCCTACGACACCGTGCGGCGGGAGGTCGAGGAGGAGACCGGGTACCACATCGAGGTCACCGGACTGCTCGGCGTGGACTCCTCCCACCACACCTTCCGCGGCGGCATCGGACGTGCCGTCGACCATCACGCCGTCCGCTTCGTCTACGAGGGCCGGATCACCGGCGGCGAGCTGCGCAACGAGGTGAACGGTTCCACCGACCTCGCCGCGTGGCAGGACCTGGACGCGGTGCCCGGACTGGTCCGGGTGGGAATGGTCGACATAGCACTGCGCCTGTGGCGGGAGCGGCCGGCCACCGGACGGCTCGCCGGCCTCATGGAGGAGGTGGAATAGGTGCACTGCCCCGGAAGATGAACACCGCGTGACCGACTCCCGGCCGTTCCAGGTGCGACCGGCGACGCGCAGGGTAGTCCAAGATCCACGTACGGTGATCGGCGCTGCGCGTTGCCACCCCGTTTACGCGCAGGTCATTCCCAGTGCCAACGATCCAGTACGAGCGGGATGTTCGCGTGCCGGACATCCCGCGACCACTGCCGACGCGTTCGCACTCGGGGAGAGAAGCGCATGTCGCGCACACGCTCAGTCGCCGGCTCCGGCCAGGGCATCCACCGTCGTTCCGTCCTCGCCGCCACCGGAGCGGTCGCCCTGTCCGCGGGCGTCGGCTACGCCCTGCGGCCCAGCGACAGCCAGGCCGCCACGGGCACCAAGGAAACCACCGAGGCCGTCGCCGCCTCCTCCCGCCGGGCACCGGCCGCGCCGCTGGCCCCGTACACCAAGGGCACGACCGTGGCGTCCGTGGCCACCCCGCGCGGCTCCGGCTACCGGCGGCTGGGCGACGGACCCGGCTGGCAGCGGGTCGTGCGCTCCGACCTGGCCGCGCCCAAGTCCGGCCGCGCCGGGCGCCGTACCGCGCTCGCGGCGTTCGTCCAGCTCACCGACCTGCACATCATCGACGCCCAGCACCCGCTGCGCCTGGAGTACCTGCGCTCCGCCGACGTGCACGCCTGGCGGCCGCACGAGGCGCTGACCGTGCAGGGCGCGATCGCGCTGGTGGAGCGGATCAACGCGCTCCGCGGCGCCCCCGTCACCGGCGCCCCGCTGCACTTCGCCATGACCACCGGCGACAACACGGACAACAACGCCAAGTCCGAGCTGGAGTGGTTCCTGAAGATCATGAGCGGCGGGCGCATCACACCCAACACCGGGGACCCGCGCCGGTACGAGGGCGTCCAGAACAGCGGCCTCAAGCTGTACTGGCAGCCGGACGCCGCGGTCCGCGACAGCGACAAGCAGGTCGGCTTCCCGCACCTCGACGGCTTCCTCAAGGCCGCCATCCGAGAGGTCCAAAGCCCCGGCCTCAACCTGCCCTGGTACTCCACCGTCGGCAACCACGACTCCATGCCGATGGGTTGCTACGCCTCGCACGGCGACTCCTATCTCACCGAACTCGCCGTCGGCGGCAAGAAGCTGATGAACGTGTCCGCGGCCGAGGCGCAGCGGCTCCAGACCCTCATCAAGAAGGCCCGGGACCCCGAGGGCGTCCGCTACCACGACTTCCTCAAGACCCACGCCCGGGCCACGCGCTCGGTCACCCCCGACGAGAGCCGTGCCCCCTTCACCCCCACCGAGTACCTCCAGGCGCACCTGGACCCGGCCTACCGCGGCATCGGCCCGGCCGGCCACGGCTACTCCTCCGCCAACCTCGACACGGGCACCCAGTACTACGCCTTCCGCGTCTCCGACGACGTCATCGGCATCAGCCTGGACACCACCGACGCGGGCGGCCACTACGAAGGCTCGCTCGGCACGGCCCAGTTGAAGTGGCTCGACCGGACACTGCGGGAGAACAAGGACTCCTACGCGGTGATCTTCAGCCATCACACCAGCAAGACGATGACGAACACCCGCATCGACCCGGCCCGCCCCCACGAGCGCCGGCACAACGGCCAGGAGGTCCTCGCCCTCCTCGGCGGCCACCGCAACGTGCTCGCCTGGGTGAACGGCCACATCCACAAGAACGTCATCACCCCGCACTCGATGTCCGGCGGCGGCTCCTTCTGGGAGATCTCCACGGCCTCCCACGTCGACTACCCCCAGCTCGCCCGCATCATCGAGCTGACCGACAACAAGGACGGCACGGTCTCCCTGTTCACCACGCTCGTGGAGTCCTCGGCCCCGCACCGCACGGACTTCTCCGACCTCTCCCAGACCGGCCTCGCCGCCCTCTACCGCGAGCTGTCCCTCAACGCCCCCGGCGCGAGCACGACCCTCGGCGGCGACCCGGACGACCGCAACACCGAGCTGGTGCTGAAAAAGGGCTGAAACCCACCCAACCCGCCGCGGGCCGGTCAACTCCGGCCCGCCGACTCGGGTCCCACCTCCTGACACCGCTCGACGTGACGGGGGTACGGGACATGACCAGACGCGCACGCACGATCCTGACGGCGACGACGGCCGTGGCACTGTCGGCGGCCCTGGCGGGCCCCGCGGTCGCGGCCCCGCCCGTAGACGACCACGACGCGACCCGGCAGGCGATGCTGGCCGCGGTCGCCGACGGCGTCCCGGGCGTGACCGTAAGAGTGCAGCAGGGCCACGGCGCCTGGGCGGCCACGGGCGGAGTGGGCGACCTCGAGACGGGCAAGCCGCGTTCGACGCGGGACCACTACCGCGTCGCCAGCATCTCCAAGACGTTCGTCGCCACCGTCGTCCTGCAACTGGAGGCGGAGGGAAGGCTGTCGCTGGACGACACGGTGGAGAAGTGGCTGCCGGGCGTGGTCCGGGGCAACGGCCACGACGGCCGAAAGGTCACCCTCCGCCGGCTCCTGAACCACACCAGCGGCATCTTCGACTACCTGGCGGACGCCGGTTTCCAGCGGACGTACATGACCGCGGACGGCTTCATGAAGCACCGGTTCGACGAGGCGGCCCCCGAGGACCTGCTCGCCTTCGCCATGGCGAACGAGCCGTACTTCGCGCCGGGCAGTTCGTTCAGGTACTCCAACACGAACTACCTCCTGGCCGCGCGGGTGATCGAGAAGGCCACGGGCAACGACTACGGCGACGAGATCGAACGGCGCATCATCGCCCCCCTGCACCTGACCTCCACGTCCGTCCCCACCACCAGGGTCACCCTGCCCCGGCCCAGCGGCCGCGCCTACTCCAAGCTGGCCGAGACGGATACGGGCCCGACGTACGACGTCACGGAACTGAACGCGCGCCTGGCCTACGGCTCGGGCCAGATGGTCTCCAGCTCGGCCGATCTGAACCGCTTCTACTCGGCCCTGCTCCGCGGCAGGCTGCTGCCGCCCGAGCAACTGAGGAAGATGAAGACCACGGTCGAGTCCAGTCGGGAGACCAGCCGCTACGGCCTGGGGCTCGTCGACCGCAAGCTCAGCTGCGGCGTCCACGTCTGGGGCCACGACGGCGGCATCAGCGGCTCCGACTCGGACGCCGTGACGACCGAGGACGGCCGCCACATGCTCGCCGTCAACTTCAACGGCGACTGGTCGGGCAGCCCCCGCGCGATCATCGAGGCGGAGTTCTGCGGAAAGTAATCCCTTCTGGTCCTGCCCCTTGTCCGTCACTACCGGGGCAGTACCAGGACATGCGCGGCCGGATCGCGGTCGGCCGAGGCCATCAGGGCCGTGCGGACCACCGCCGCCTGCTGTTCCAGGGAGTCGCGGAGCTTCCTGGGCGTGATGTGGACGACGGTGATGCCGAGGCGCTCCAGGTGCTCGCGCTTGCGGGCGTACTCGGAACACAGGGCGTCGTCGTCCTGCCGGGGCGCCCGTGTGTCCAGCTCCAGCGCCACCGCCTGATCGGGCCAGTACGCGTCCAGGCCCCCGAGGTACGGGCCGCCGGGCAGGCGCAGGTCCACGTTCCAGACCGGCTCGGGCAGGCCGTACTCGCGCACCATCCGGTACAGGCGGTCCTCCGCACGCGCCCGGCCCTCGGCCAGCAGGGACTCCACCGCGTCCACCACGTGCGGACGGCTCAGCAGCCGCGCCTGGTTCAGCTCCCGCACCACCGCCGCCGGCTCGCAGTGGCCGCCGCGCACCGCCTCCGTCATCAGCCGGCGCACGATGTCGGCATCCGAGAGCTCGGCGACGGCGTCGGCCAGCGCACGGGCCGCCGGGGCCACCGGGACGCCCGCGACCTGCTCGGGGACAGGGAGCGCGGGGGTGCGGACGATGCGCGCGCAGCCTGTCGAGCGAATCCGCCGCATGCGCGGGACCAGGACGTCGAAGGCATCCAGGGACGGCAGCGGGGGCGTGGAGGAGAAGCCGTGCAGGGTCAGCGCGGCCAGGCCCGTGATCATCACCTCCGCGCAGGCGGGAGCGTGCCCCCCGCTCGCGCCGGGCTGGGCGGGGACGCCCGCGCCGCGCTCCCGCGCCGCGTACATCAGCACCGCGTGCAGCCGCTCCTCGCTGGTCGGCGGGCCCGGGTGGAGCAGGACGACGCCCGGGAGGAGCTGCTGCCAGGGTCCGCCGGGGCGGCACTGCTCGTTCGCCTCGGACGTCGTCACGCCGTGCGAGCGGAGTTGCGTGACCGTCATCACGCGGAGCCGGCGGCGGCCCGACAGGTCGTGCAGGGGGCGGGGGGAGAGCGGGGTGTTGTGGGTCATGACCCGCAATTTCCCGTGCTCCGACCGCCCTTTAACCGCTGTTACAGGTCCGTCGACAAATACGGACAACCAGGCTCTAAAGGACGAGTGTTCGGATGCCGAAAGTCCCTGGTCCGTTCGGGTGTGGACCAGGGTTACGGCTTGCGGGGCACGCATCTCGTAACGATGGCGGAATGCCCAGATCTCAGGCCAAAGCTACTGGTCAGAGGCCGCGTCGCACTCCTGTCCCCGCAGCGCCCGCGCCAGGTCGTCCCGGGCTTCCAGCACCAGCCGGCGCAGGGCCGGGGCCGCTTCCCGGTGGGTCTCCAGCCACGCGTCCGTGGCGTCGAGGGTTTCCTGGGACTGCTGGAGCGACGGGAACATGCCCTGCACCACATGCATCCCGATCTGGATCGACCGCTCGGCCCACACCCGCTCGATCGCCGCGAAGTACTTCTGCGCGTACGGAGCGAGCAGCTCCCGCTGCGAGCCCTGGGAGAAGCCTGCGATGGTCGCCTCGACCATGGCGTTGGACAGCGCGTCCGACTCCACGACCTGCGCCCACGCCTGCGCCTTGACCGCCTCCGACGGCCGGGCGGCCAGACAGCGCACCTGGTGGCGCTTGCCGGAGGCCGTGTCGTCCCGGGTCAGCTCCTCGGCCAACGCCTTCTCGTCCACCACCCCGTGCGCGGCCAGCGGCTCCAGAAACACCCACCGCAGCTCCTGGTCCAGGTCGAGGCCCTCGACCGACGCCGTGCCCGCCAGCAGATCACTCAGCAGCTCGAAGTCGGCCTCGGCGGCGGCCGTCCGGGCGAAGAAACGCGCCCAGGCCAGCTGGTGCTCGCTGCCGGCCTCGGCCGCGTACAGCTCGCGCCGCGCGCCCTCGGCGAGGAGGCGGGCGGTCGTCTCCCGCCGGGCGGGCGCCGCGTAGTGCGTGACCGCCGACTCGGCCCACGCGTGCAGCATCTGCACCACGCCGATCTCGGACTCGCTCCCCGAGAACCGCAGCACCAGGTCCACGAAGTCCCTCGCCGGGAGCAGCGCGTCGCGCGTCATGTTCCACAGCGCCGACCAGCACAGGGCACGCGCCAGCGGGTCGGTCACCGATCCCAGGTGCTCGCGCAGCGTCGCCAGCGAGGTCTCGTCGAAGCGGATCTTGCAGTACGTCAGGTCGTCGTCGTTGACCAGGACCAGGTCGGGCGCCTCGGCGCCGGCCAGTTCCGCCACGACCGTCCGCGGGCCGTCGACGTCCACCTCGGCGCGCGCGTACCGCTCGACCGCCCCGCCGTCCGTCGCCCGGTACAGGCCCACCGCCACGCGGTGCGGGCGCAGTTCCGGATGCGACTCGGCCGCCTCCTGCACCACCGCCAGCTCCTGGACGCGGCCCCGCGGGTCCAGCAGCAGCTGCGGGGTCAGCGAGTTCACCCCGGCCGTCTGGAGCCAGGACCGCGACCAGGCGCTCATGTCCCGGCCGCTGGTCTCCTCCAGTACCGACAGCAGATCACCGAGGCGCGTGTTGCCGTACGCGTGCCGCTTGAAGTAGCGCCGGGCGCCCTCCAGGAACGCGTCCTGGCCGACGTACGCCACGAGCTGCTTCAGCACCGACGCGCCCTTGGCGTAGGTGATGCCGTCGAAGTTCAGTTTGGCGTCCTGGAGGTCGCGGATGTCCGCCGTGATCGGGTGCGTGGAGGGCAGCTGGTCGGCCCGGTAGGCCCACGACTTGCGGCGGTTGGCGAAGGTGACCCAGCCGTTGACGAAGCGGGTCGCGCCGACCAGCGAGAACTCGCCCATGAAGTCCGCGAACGACTCCTTCAGCCACAGGTCGTCCCACCACTCCATGGTGACCAGGTCGCCGAACCACATGTGCGCCATCTCGTGCAGGACGACATTGGCCCGGCGCTCGTAGGACGCCTGCGTCACCTTGCCCCGGAAGATGAACTCCTCCCGGAAGGTCACCAGGCCCGGGTTCTCCATCGCGCCCAGGTTGTACTCGGGCACGAACGCCTGGTCGTACTTCCCGAACGGGTACGGATAGTCGAAGTGGTCGTGGAAGAAGTCCAGGCCCTGCTTGGTGACCAGGAAGACGTCCTCGGCGTCGAAGTAGGGCGCGAGACCCTTGCGGCACAGGGCGCCGAGGGGGATCTCCAGTGTCGTGCCGTCCGCGAACGTACGGGAGTAGCTGTCCGTCACGTAGTGGTACGGGCCCGCCACCACACACGTGATGTACGTCGAGATCGGCTTGGTCTCGGCGAACCGCCACACCCCGTCGGCCCGTTCGCCCACGCCGTTGCTCCACACCGTCCAGCCCTCCGGCGCCCGCACCTCGAAGCGGAAGGGGGCCTTGAGGTCGGGCTGCTCGAAGTTGGCGAAGACGCGGCGGGAGTCGGCCGGCTCGTACTGCGTGTACAGGTACACCTCGCCGTCCTCGGGGTCGACGAAGCGGTGCAGGCCCTCGCCGGTGCGGGAGTAGGCGCACTGCGCGTCGACCACCAGCTCGTTGTCGGCGGCCAGGTCCTCCAGCGTGATCCGCGAGCCGTCGAAAACCTCGCCGGGGTCCAGATCACGGCCGTTGAGTGAGACGGCCGTCACACTCGGGGCGATCAGATCGGCGAAGCTGCTCGCGCCGGGCTCGTTGCAGCGGAACCGGACGGTCGTGACGGACCGGAACGTGCGGGGCCCGTCGGTGTCGTCCGCACCGACCGCGGACCGCAGGTCGAGGGACACCTCGTACCCGTCGACGCCGATCAGGGCGGCCCGCTCCCGGGCCTCGTCGCGGGACAGATTCTCACCGGGCACGGGCGGAACTCCTCAAGCGTCGTCGGATACGGCTGAACAGCGACGATCCTGCCACGTACCCCTGACACGAGGCAGCCGGGAATGACCGGGGCGAGCAGTGGCGTTCCCGGAGAAACGGTTTCCTCATGAGGAGAGACATGTCGGACAAGACCCCCGTCGACTTCTGGTTCGACCCGCTGTGCCCCTGGGCGTGGATGACCTCCCGTTGGGTGCTGGAGGTGGAGAAGGTCAGGGACATCGAGGTCCGCTGGCATGTCATGAGCCTCGCCGTGCTCAACGAGGACAAGCTCGACGAGCTGCCCGAGGAGTACCGCGACCTGCTCGAGACCAAGGCGTGGGGTCCTGTCCGGATCGTCATAGCGGCACAGCAGGAGCACGGCGCCGAGGTGCTGGGCGACCTCTACACCGCGCTCGGCACCCGCATCCACAACCAGGACGAGGGCCCCGGCAAGGAGACCGTCGCCGCCGCCCTGAAGGACGTCGGCCTGCCCGAGTCCCTCATGGAGCACTGGGACGGCACCCGGTACGAGCCCGAACTGCGCGCCTCCCACAAGGAGGGCATCGACAAGGTCGGCCAGGAGGTCGGCACCCCGGTCATCGCCGTGCCCGGCGCGGACGGCGAGCAGATCGCCTTCTTCGGCCCGGTCGTCACCCCGGCTCCCAAGGGCGAGGAGGCCGCCCGCCTGTGGGACGGCGCCCTCGCCGTGGCCTCGGTGCCGGGCTTCTACGAGATCAAGCGCACTCGCACGAAGGGCCCGGACTTCTCCAACCTGTAGGGGTCACACCGAGGCGTCGGCTCCCGGGTTCTGAAGTTCCTCCGGGAGCCGGCCCCCGCCGGCCTGATGGCCCCAGGGCTGATACCACCGGCAGCCCGCAGCGGAGCAGCGCCACAGGTCCGTGCGGTGCGTCCCGAGCGCTTTTCTCTCCTCGGGCTTGAGCGGCGTGAACACCTGCGTTCCGCTGCCGCCACAGGTCGGGCAGTGCTTGTCCTTGAAGAACATCAGCCCCTCCTCGCCATCACCGCCAGGTCGGGGAAGTCGGTCACCACCGCGTCGACTCCCCAGCGGTAGTACAGCGCGTACTCGGCGAACGCGTCCCCGAAATCGTTCGGTCCGGTTCCCCGCCGCAAGTCCGCCGGCAGGAACTGGTTCTCCGCCCGGAACGTGTACGGCCCCACGCGCAGCCCCGCCGCGTGGGCGTCCGCGAGGAGTGACGTGCCGACGAGCGACGACTTGTCCGGGCCGATCCAGTCCGCGTACCGCGCGATGTCCGCCAGCCCGTCGGGGGTCATCATCTCCCGGTAGGTCGTCGTGGGCAGGTCGTACGGCCCGCCCGTGGTCCCCAGGGCCTGCCACAGCGGTACGCCCAGGCCTGTCATGCGCTTCAGGCTCGTCGGCTCGAAGGACTGCACGACGCACTCGCGCCGGCCCAGCCGGTTGCGGCGGATCGCGGCCGCCAGCTTCGGCTCCAGGGGCAGGCCGTTGGACCGGAAGTACGTCGGGTGCTTGGTCTCCGGGAAGACGGCGATCGTCCGGCCGTGCGTCTTCGACAGCTTCCGCGCCAGGTCCACGACCTCCTGGAAGGTCATGACCTCCTCGCGCCCGTCGAACACCGTGTTGCGGTTGCGGACCTGCGGCAGCCGCTCCACCGCCCGCAGCGTCTTCAGCTCGGCGAGGGTGAAGTCCTCCGTGAACCAGCCGGTCACGGACCGGCCGTCGACCGTCTTCGTCGTGCGGCGGTCCGCGAACTCCGGGCGGCGGGCCACGTCGGTGGTCTGGGAGATCTCGTTCTCGTGCCGGACCACCAGCACATGGTCCTTGGTCGGCACCAGGTCCGGTTCGATCCAGTCGGCGCCCGTCTGCACGGCGTACGTGTACGAGGCGGCCGTGTGCTCGGGGCGCCAGCCGGCCGCGCCGCGGTGGCCGATGACCAGCGGCCCGCCGGCAGCGGCCGTGTCCGCGGGTGCCGCGAGCGCGGGTACGGTCGCGGCCGCCGGGGTGGCGGCGGCCGCGAGCAGGACAGATCGGCGTCTCAGGTGCATTCAGGTCCCTTTCCCCATCCGGACGTTCAGGTCCTTGCCCGGGCCCGTGCCCCGGCAAGCCGGACCAGGTGCTCCTCGTAGCCTTTCGTGTAGTACGCGGCTCGGCCCCGGTCCGGCTCGACGACCTGTGTCGGCCGCGTCCACACCCGCGCGTCCAGCGGTACCCCGTACCGCTCGGCCGCAGCTAGGACCGCGCCCCTGGCACCCACCTCGCCCTCGACGACCCGCAGCGGCCGGCCGAGCACATCGGCGAGCAGCCGCATCCAGGCGGGGCTGCGGGTGCCGCCGCCGCAGACGGCCAGATTCCCGTCGAGGCCGGCCGCCTCCAGGCAGTGCCGGGCCGCGTACCCGATGCCCTCGCAGGTGGCGCGGACCAGATCGCCCCGGGTCGACTCCAGGGAGACGCCCGTGAGTTCGGCGCGCAGCCGCGGCTCGACGAAGGGGGCGCGTTCGCCGGAGGGCGCGAAGTACGGCAGCACACGCACGCCGTTCGCGCCCGGCGGGGTCTCGGCCAGCAGGCCGTCCACCTCGTCGTGCCGCACCCCCGTCGTCGACAGCACCCAGTCCAGGGCCGCCGTGCCGACCATCGCGGGCATGGCGCGCAGCCAGTACCCGGGCCGGTCGGTGGAGATGTACAGGCCCGCCGGCTCGCCCGTCAGGTCCAGCTCGGTCGTGGCGACCAGGCTGGCCAGACAGGTGCCGACGATCAGCAGACCGTCCCCCGGGGCCGTCACCCCGGCGCCCAGCGCACAGGCCGGCAGATCGTACGGCCCGTTCGCGATCCGGGTGCCCGGCGGCAGGCCCTCGCCCCGCGCCTCGGCCGTCGCCACCGGGTCGCTGACGGGGGCCAGCAGACGGCGCCGGCGCGCGAGCCCCAGCAGCTCCACGACCCGGTTGTCGTACGTCCGGGTGCGCGGGTCCAGGAAGGGCATCGACGCGTCCGACACATCCGTCGCAGGACCCGCCCCCGTCAGCCGCTGGAACACCATGTCCTTGCAGTACAGGGCGGCCTTCGCGGCATCCAGCGCCTTCGGTTCGTTGCTGTCCAGCCAGGCCAGCAGCGGCCCCGGACAGCCCGGGAACATCGCGCTTCCGGTCCGCCGGAACACCGTCTCGAACGTACCGTCGGCCAGCCACCGGTCGACCAGTTCGTGCGCCCGCCCGTCCATCCAGGAGGCCGCCGCCCGCACGGGCCGCCCCTCCCCGTCGACCAGCCACACCCCGTCGCCCTGCCCGGTGAGCCCGGCCAGCTCGACCGGCCCCGGGACCCGCCCGGCGACCTCGTCCAGCACGGCGACGACCGCCCGGTACACCTCCTCCATGTCCTGCTCGACGAACCCGCCGTGCAGTTTCAGCTCCACCGGGCGGGAGGACACGGCCAGCTCGCGGCCCGTGTCGTCGAAGGCCGCCGCCTTGACCATGGACGTGCCCACATCGATACCGACGTACATGCGGCTCTCCTCCGGTCCTAGGGCCTGTCGTTTGGATCACGCCGCAGAGGCGGGGTCTGGCACGCACCTCTGCCGCGTTGTCGTCACTCGCCGACTCCTCCACGCTCGGCTTCGCTCGCGCGGGTGGTGCCCCCATCGCGTCGACTCCCTCCTCCGCCTTGCACAGGCACGCACCAGACCCCGCTCACCGGCGATCAGAAGAACCGCCGCTTCCCTGCGACCTGATCCGAACGACAGGCCCTAGGTCAGGCAGTGCGCGAGCGGCTCGCCGCGCACCCAGCGGCCCACCTCCTCGGCGGCGATACGCGCCGCCTTCTCCGCCACCGCACGCGAAGCGCCACCCAAGTGGGGGGTGAGCACCACGCGTTCGGAGAACCCCAGCAGCCGGGAGTCCGCAGGCAGCGGCTCCCGCTCGTACGTGTCGAGCGCCGCCGCCGACACCCGCCCGCTCTCCAGCGCGTCGCACAGCGCGCCCTCGTCCAGCAGCGGGCCCCGGGCCACGTTCACCACCACCGCGCCGGACGGCAGCAGCCCCAGCTCCCGGGCGCCGACCAGGCCCCGGGTCTCGGGGGTG